>JAVHWE010000611.1:0-2722 GCA_032160285.1 Micromonosporaceae bacterium
CGACGTCCGGGCGGTACTCGCCTGGCGATCCCCGCGTCGGGTCGGCCGGGCCGCCACCCCGAACGCCAGCGCCGCGTCGGCCGGGTACGACGCCGCGCTCACCGAGGCGGCCAGCATCGGGCTGACCGGTCTGGGCGCCCTCACCTCGTACGGACGGTCGGTGTTCGAGGAGGTCGAGACGGCCGCACGGGCCGAGCCCGACACCGACCCGCTGGGCGTTCAGGCGTCGAAGCCGCCCCGTTCCCAGGCGGTGCGGACACTCGACGCGCTGCTGCCTCCACCCGTCGACCACGTACTGGTCCAAACCGATCTGACCGTGGTCGTACCGGGGCCGCCGGAGCCCGGGCTCGCCGCCGAACTGTCGGCGGTCGCCGACGCCGAGTCGCCGAGCGTGTACCGGGTGACCGCCGCGTCGGTGCGGCGGGCACTCGACGTCGGATACACCGCCGCCGACCTGCACACCCTCTTCCGGCAACGGTCACGTACCCCGGTACCGCAGTCGTTGACGTACCTCGTCGACGATGTGGCGCGCCGGCACGGCGGCCTGCGGGTCGGATCGGCCGGCGCCTATCTGCGCGGCGACGACGAGGCGCTGATGGCCGAGGTGCTCGCCGACCGCCGGCTCGCCGGGCTCGGACTGCGCCGGCTGGCCCCGACGGTGTTGACGACCCCTTACGCCCCGGCACGGCTGCTGGCGGCGCTGCGCGACGCCGGCTACTCACCGGTACCGGAGGACGCCGCCGGCACCGCCGTACTGACCCGCCCCCGGGCTTCGCGGGCGCCGGCCCGGCCGGCCACCCCGCCACCGCGGGTCGACGACCCACTGCTGCGGCCCCGGCTCACCGCGGCCCGCCTGGGCGGCATCGTCGCCCAGCTGCGCCACGGGGACGCCGCCGCCCGGGCGACCCGACAGCCGCCGGTGACGGTCCGCGCCCACGTCACGACGGCCGGGCAGGCCGGGGCCCAGGCGCACACCCAGGCGATGGCCGTGCTCCAACAGGCGCTGCGCGATAAGGCGCGGGTATGGGTCGGTTACGTCGACGCGCACGGGGCCACCAACTCGCGGCTGGTCCGGCCCGTCTCGATGGGCGCCGGGTACCTGCGGGCCGAGGACGAGCGTACCGAGATGCTGCACACGTTCGCCCTGCACCGCATCACCGCGGCGGTACCGGAGGAGTCAACCCCGTCGTAGCCGCCGGTCCGGTCGGTCGCCGGGCGCGGCGTGCCACACTGGTACGTCGTTCCCCCACGGAGGCCCCCTTGACCGACGGTCCGCTGATCGTTCAATCCGACAAGACGCTGCTCCTTGAGGTGGATCATCCCGAGGCGACCGCCTGCCGGATGGCGATCGCGCCGTTCGCCGAGCTGGAACGCTCGCCGGAGCATGTACACACCTACCGGCTGACCCCGTTGGGCCTGTGGAACGCGCGCGCCGCCGGCCACGACGCCGAGAGCGTGGTCGACGCGCTGCTGCGCTTCTCGCGGTACCCGGTGCCGCACGGCCTGCTGGTCGACGTGGCCGACACGATGGACCGGTACGGGCGGTTGCAGCTGGCCAACCACCCCACCCACGGCCTGGTGCTGCACGGGCTGGACCGGGCGGTGCTGGTCGAGGTCGCCAAGTCGAAGAAGCTCGCCGGCATGCTCGGCAACACGATCGACGCCGACACCATCGCGGTACACCCGTCCGAGCGGGGCCGGCTCAAGCAGGCCCTGCTCAAGCTCGGCTGGCCGGCCGAGGACCTGGCCGGCTACGTCGACGGGGAGGCCCACGCGATCGAACTGGACCAGACCGGTTGGACGCTGCGGTCCTACCAACGGGAGGCGGTCGAGTCGTTCTGGGCCGGCGGCTCGGGCGTGGTCGTCCTGCCCTGCGGCGCCGGTAAGACCCTCGTCGGCGCCGCCGCGATGGCTGAGGCCAAGGCAACCACGCTGATCCTGGTCACCAATACCGTCGCCGGCCGGCAGTGGAAACGGGAGCTGATCGCGCGGACGTCGCTCACCGAGGAGGAGATCGGCGAGTACTCCGGCGAGCGCAAGGAGATCCGGCCGGTCACCATCGCCACGTACCAGGTGCTGACCACCCGGCGGGGCGGCGTCTTCGCGCACCTGGACCTGTTCGGGGCCCGCGACTGGGGTCTGATCCTCTACGACGAGGTGCACCTGCTGCCCGCGCCGATCTTCCGGTTCACCGCGGACCTGCAGGCCCGGCGACGCCTGGGCCTGACCGCAACCCTGGTACGCGAGGACGGGCGGGAAGGCGACGTGTTCAGCCTGATCGGGCCGAAGCGCTACGACGCGCCGTGGAAGGACATCGAGTCGCAGGGCTGGATCGCGCCGGCCGACTGCACCGAGGTACGGGTGACGCTCACCGACAGCGAACGGATGGCGTACGCGACGGCCGAATCCGAGGAGCGCTACCGGATGGCGGCCAGCGCGCGGACCAAGCTGCCGGTGGTGAAGGCCCTCGTCGACCGGCACACCGGCGACCAGGTACTGGTGATCGGCGCCTACATCGATCAGTTGACGCAACTCGGCGAGTACCTGGGCACGCCGGTAATCCAGGGCTCGACCACGAACAAGGAGCGCGAGCGCCTGTTCGACGAGTTCCGGTCCGGCACCCTGAAGACGCTGGTGATCTCGCGGGTCGGCAACTTCTCCATCGACCTGCCGGAGGCGGCGGTGGCGATCCAGGTGTCCGGTACCTTCGGCTCCCGCCAGG
>JAVHWE010000614.1:0-3193 GCA_032160285.1 Micromonosporaceae bacterium
ATCTGCGGCGGCGGGAACTTCCGCAGCACCCACTGCTGCTGGCTCAGCGTGAAGAGGTTGTTCGTCACCCAGTAGATGATCACACCGATCGGGAACAGCGCTCCGGAGATGAGCACCGAGAACGGAAGGCCGTACAGCATCAGTCGCTGGACCATCTTCTGCCGCCGGTCCTCCGCCCATCCCGTCTTGAGGATCATCTGACGGCTGGTCAGGAACGTTGTGGCGATCATTGTTGCGATCAGGATCATGGCGACGAGCTTGACCGTGGTGGCGCTGGCATGAAGCGGCTCCAGTTGGGCCGCGGTCGAATGGAGGCTCGCCGCGATCGGCGCACCGAACAGCTTCGCGTGCGAAGCGCTGTCGAACTGACTGAGCGTCCAGCCGTACAGCCGGCGGGACCTGTCGCTGGTGATGGTCGGCGTCAGGTGGCCCAAGACGTGGAAGAGGCCGATGAAGACCGGTACCTGCACGAGCATCGGCAGGCAGCCCATCAACGGGTTGACCTGCTCCGACCGGTAGAGGTCCATGAGCGCTCTCTGCATGGTCTCCCGGTCGCCCTGGTGCTTGTCCTGTAGCGCCTTGACCTTGGGCTGCAACGCCTGCATCGCCCGCTGGGACGTGACCTGCTTGACGAAGATCGGAAAGAGCGCCACCCGGACGGTGAGTACCAGGAACACGATGCCGAGCACCCAGGACCAGGTGGTCCCCAGCCAGCTGCCGTCGCCCAGCAGTGTGTGCCAGGCGTTTTCCCACAACCGCAGGATCGCGGAGATCGCACCGTAGACGACGCCCATCAGGGGCCCGACAAGGGTGCTCATAGTCCGGCTCCAGTGGCTTTGACCGGTGGATACACGGTGACCGGGCTGGTAAACAACGGCATGGACATGGTTAACCCCTCGGACGACACGAGCGACTGAAGCTGGACCGGGCAGTCACATGCGGCCGCGACGAGCGAGGAAGACGAGCAGCGAGAAAGGAGCGCTCAGGCGACCGCGAGAAGCGCTGTCGGTGCTCTGGGCCGAGATCGGCCCGACGCGTCGGGATCACGATGGCGCGGTATACCCGCGCGTACGGTCCGCTCCCGCAGCGACCGGCGGGTGACCCCACGGGCGGGCCCTGCGATCTGCGAGCGCTGCGGCACCGCAGCGGCGAGCACGGCGAGCAGGAGCACTCCGGCCATCGCACCCGCGCCCACGAGCAGGACGTTCGGACCGCACTCGGTCAGCACGCCGACCACCTGCCCGAGTGCGCCGAACCAGATCACGCAACGACCGTACAAGGGACGGGCAACGCGACGCCACAAACGTGACCTGTTGACGGGCTCGCAGGGCAGTACGGTACGAATCATGGCGACCCTCGACGACGCGGCACTGATGGCTTCGCGCCTGCCCGGGGTGACCGAAGGTGAACGCCATGGCCGCCGGACATGGTCCGTGGCCGCCAAAGGGTTCGCGTGGGAACGCCCCTCCAGTGAGGCCGATCTCAAACGATTCGGCGATGCGGTACCGCCGGACGGTCCGATCCTGGCCGTCCGCGTCGAGGATCTCGGCGAGAAGGAGGCTGTGCTCGCGGCGCCGCCCAGAGGCTTCTTCACGACTGCGCACTTCAACGGATACCCGGCTGTTCTCATTCAGTTGAACAGGGTCTCCAAGAAGGCGCTCCGGGAGGCGATCGTCGACGGCTGGCTGGCAACTGCCCCGCCGAACCTCACCGAACCGTATCTTCGACGCTAGCTCTGTACGGCTACCGCGCTCGCGTCGTAGCCGCATCGACCGTCCGTGAAGGGACGACCATGACGACCACAATCTCCGGTGGGACGCTGAGCCTCACCGACGACCTGACGATCACCCGGATGGGGTACGGGGCGATGCAGTTGGCCGGGCCCAACGTCTTCGGCCCGCCGCGCGACCGCGACGAAGCGATCGCCGTCCTGCGCGCGGCCGTGGCGCACGGTATCAACCACATCGACACCAGTGACTTCTACGGCCCGGTGGTCGTGAACGAGTTGATCCGGCAGGCGCTGCACCCGTACCCCGATTCGCTGCACATCGTCACCAAGGTCGGTGCCCGGCGCGGCTCGGACGGTTCATGGATACCGGCGCTCGGACGCCAGGATCTCATCGACGCGGTACACGACAACCTCACCCACCTCGGTGTGGACGTCCTGGACGTGGTGAACCTGCGGACCAGTTCCTACGGCACCACGCCGGCCGGCTCGATCGCCGACGAGTTCGCGGTGCTGGCCGAACTTCGGCAGCAGGGCCTGATCCGCCACCTCGGCCTCAGTGGTGTCTCGTCGCCACAGGTGACCGAGGCCCAGTCGATCGCGCCGGTGGTCACCGTCCAGAACCTGTACAACGTCGCGAACCGCCACGACGACGAGCTTGTCGACCGGTGCGCACGGGAGAACATCGCGTTCGTGCCGTTCTTCCCGCTCGGAGGCTTCTCGCCCTTGCAGTCCGCCGCGCTCGTCTCGGTGGCCGCACGGCTCGACGCATCGACCCAGCAGGTCGCGCTGGCCTGGCTCCTGCAGCGCTCGCCCACCGTCGCGCTGATCCCCGGTACCTCATCGACGACCCACCTCCGCGAGAACATTGCCGCCGCCGACCTTCACCTGCCCGCCGCCGCGGTCGCCGAACTCGACAGCATCCGATCCGGGCCGTGAGAACAGCTGCCCCGCCCGTCAACGATGTGACGGGCGGGGCAGCCGCCGTGTCAGGTGCCTTGGCCAGGAGCTTTAGCGTCACCGACGGCCGCGTCTGGAGCGAGGAGGTCGGCCGCGTCGCCAGCGGCCGCCTGGCGCGGGCCGTTTTCGCGCAGGTGGCGGTTGTGGCGGGGCTCCTGCCGGGTCTTCGCGTCGGTGAGTCGCCGGCGCAGATCGTCGCGAACGTCGTTGAGCGCGGCGTGCAGATCCTCCTCCGACGAGACGGTGACGATCTTCTGCCGGCCGGCGATCCAGCACTCCAGAGTCACCTTCTGGCCCCGGGCGGCCCGATCCTTCACCGATACCTCAAGCTCGGTCGTGTCGGCGGGGAACGAGGCCAGCCGGGCGTCCAGTGTGGCGAACTGCTCGACGATCCAGTGCCGGTCGCACTGCGAGAACCCGCCTCCGACACGGAGGCAACTGTCGGCGGTGGCCGGGGTCTCATGCGTGCTCATCGCCACGCCTCGCCGTCGGCCCGCACGGATCCGG
>JAVHWE010000635.1:0-3125 GCA_032160285.1 Micromonosporaceae bacterium
AACCGGAGAGCTTCGCGGTGCGTCGATGCCTGTCGACGGTCCTCA
The DNA here is from genome assembly GCA_032160285.1 of Micromonosporaceae bacterium. Lineage (GTDB taxonomy): Bacteria > Actinomycetota > Actinomycetes > Mycobacteriales > Micromonosporaceae > Planosporangium. The sequence goes on from JAVHWE010000635.1 coordinate 46, forward strand.
ACGAGGAGTGGCAGCATCGGCTGTACGCCGAGCGGGACCTCGACGCGCTCGAGTCGCGATCGTCCTGACCAACGCGGCGACCCGCCTAGGCGGCATTGACGGGACGCAATTCCCGCTGGCCGGTCGGCGGACCGGCCCGGGCCGGCCGGCCGCCACAGTTGTCAGGGAGAGCCTGACCACCTACTCTGATGCGGACGGCTAGCGTCAGGGAAAGCCTGACAACGCTCGCGTACGTAGGGAGCCTCGATGACGATGGCAACGGAAGGTCGTCCCGCGTTGTGCTGCTCATTCTGCGGACAGCCGGAATCCGAGGTGAGCAAGCTCATCGCAGGCCCAGGCGTCTACATCTGCGACGTATGTGTCAATCTTTGCAACAACATCCTCGGGGCGACGGACAGCCCTCCGCAGCCGGAGATTCCGGCCTGGCAGCACATGACCGACGAGGAGATCCTCGAACTTCTTCCCCGTATCGCCACGGCCGGTGCCCAGGTCGAGGCGAGTCTCCAACAATGGGTTACCCGCCTCCGTCAACGAGGCATTACGTGGGCAAAGATCGGGACCGCGCTGAGTATGGCGCGTCAATCCGCCTGGGAGCGCTTCTCGGGTGAGGAGTGACCATCCCGTGCGTATCCGATAGGACGTTCCGTCCAGTTCGCCGTCAACTCCGACCGCCGCCTTACCGTCCACGGCGGACCCAGGGAGCCATGAACCACTGGTCACACAGCGCGGGGCGGGGTACTCGAACCCGAACCCCTGGATCCAAAGTCCCCGGCACTGCGGCCCTTCGTCCTGTTCGGACAGTGATCCGGGGTGGTGCCATCCCTCGGGTTCAGGAGGGCGGCGTCTCACCATCGGTCGTCACGTCGAAGGTGTTGATGAGGTTGCAGACGAGCTGGTAGAACCCGACGGTAACGACGAGATCGGCAAGCTGGTTCACCGTCAGAAGCGGGCGGTCGTCATCCTGTTGCGAGTGATCGAGAGTGTGATCGGCGAGCAGCCGATCCGTCCATGCCAGAATCGCCGCTTCCCCGGCCGGCAGCCCGCCGGTGAAACCGGTGGCGGCAGCGTCGACCGCGGTTCGGGCCAGCCCCGCCGAGTCGGCGATCCGCTCATGGTGAACGACCACATACGCCGCGCCGTACGCGTGGCCGACTCGGAGGATCGCCAGCTCGCGCCAGTGCGGTGGAAGCGAGTTGGCTTGCAGGACCGCATCACCCAACGCCAGCAAACCGGGCGCCAGACCAGGAGAATGCATGACCATGCGGTAAACGTTGAGCGAACCATGACTGATCACGGCCAGCTGTAGGTCAGCGGGCAACGCAGACAGATCCGGGTACTCCATTCCACCTCCCGTTCGTGCGTACGAACCCGACGTTAGTCCGCGCCAGGGTCAAGATTCTGTGCGACCGTGCCCGGGGCGCCGGCGGCCGCTGCGCCAGCGCGCCGCCGACGAGTGCTGAGCCGCCGGTCTGGTGGGGTGGCCAACAACCCCGCCGGGCGGGATTCGTTCCTGACCGGCGGGACCAGCCTGCGGAGCCGTTCCGGTGGACAACCGCGACCGGACCTCACGACTTATCTGGCTACGACCCCCGGCGCTGACTTCGCCGAGCGAGTTTATGCGGGCCAGGTGGGTCATTCCCTATCTGTCGCGGGTTGAGTTTTTCACCGTCTGCACGGCAGCAATAGATTCACCTTGGTGAATGATATTGTTTGTGGCGGTCCGTCGGGCGGTGAATGAAGCGAGGTCGTGGCCGCCGGGCTTGAGGAGGTAGCGATGGTATTCAGGATCATGCCGCACGGCCGGCTACAGGAATGGGTCGCCGAGGAGCACGGTTACTTCACGGCCGAGGGACTCGAGTACAGCTTCGTACCGGAGGGGGACTACGGGGTCCGCCCCGATCGGCGCGAGGACACCGGAGAGATCACGACCGGCGCTTTCGAGACGTTCGAGGCCGGACGCGATGGCGCCAATGTGAGCTGTGCGTGCCATTGGGCCACGAACGCCGCCGCGAGCGAACGAGCCGGCCAACTGGTGACGACGGCCTACTCGGTGGCGTCATGCGCCATCATGGTGCCGCCCGACTCGCCGGTGCGCCGTCCCGAGGACCTCGCCGGGATTCCGGTCGGGGTTGGGTACCACTCCGGAAGCCACTTCGCCACAGTGCAGGCTCTCGAAGCCGTGCTTGCCCCCGACGAGGTAAAGCTCACCTTTCAAGGGCCGCCCAACGAGCGGCTGGACGCGTTGCTGGGCCGGCAGGTACCGGCGGCCACCATGTTCGGGGTACCGCTCTACATCGCTGAGGCCTTCGGGTTCCGCAAGGTTCTCGACGCCACCTTCATGATGGGGTTCCTGGTGACCGGCACCGACGTCAGCAAGGCCGACGTGGACAGGTACCTCGCCGCCCTGCGCCGCGCCCAGATGGAAATCGACCTTCGCCCCGAGCGCTACAAGCGTCACCACCTGCGGGCCGTACCCGACAAGTACCGGGAACACGTCGACGTGCGGGCCTTCGGCACTGGTGAACGTATCGTCTTCCTTCCGTACACCCGAGAGGTCTTCGCCGCCACCCAGCAATGGCTCCAGGCCCTCGATCTCTTCCCGGAGCGTTCCCCGGTCGCCGTTGGTTACGACGAGGCCGCCCTGAGCTGACATCCATCATCGTCGCTGGCACCTTCGGCCTGCCGCTACCGAATCCTCGCCACGGACCGCGCTACCGAATCCTTGCCACCGGACCCTGAGCTTGAGAACGCTCGTTCCTCCTGGCTCAACCGCATCGGGACGCAGTTCACCGCGCCGCGGTACCTCACCCTGGATGGGCACGTTGTCAACGGTCGGGCGCCGCGAACGTTTCGGCGGTGGTCGACTCGAATTCGTAACCGACGAACGTTTCGTCGCTCACGACCCAGGCGTCATGTCCGGGTTGGAGATCGTAGGCGTCGCCGGGGCCGATCTCGACCTCGCCGCTGTCGGGGTGGCTTATCCGCATTCGGCCGGTGACGACCGCCCCGACGTGGTGCGCCTGGCATGTCGGCGTGCCGGCGATGGGCTTGACGTGCTCAGCCCAGTGCCAACCGGGCCG
>JAVHWE010000004.1:0-11489 GCA_032160285.1 Micromonosporaceae bacterium
AGACGCGGGCCTGCGGGAACAGCGCGTACACCATGAACCGGTTGCCGGCGTAGATCACCTCCTCCGCGCGCAGGTCGACCACGACGACGTCGCCGACCACCTGGCTGACCCGGTGCAGCTGGTCGACGAACAGCTCGGACTGGGCGTGGTACAGCTCGACCCGCTCCGCTACGTCCGGCGAGTTCAGGATGTCCGCCACCGACTCGTGGTGCAGGCAGGCGTCGATGAGCCACATCATCAGCTGGTAGTTGGAGATCCTGAACTCCCGGAACCGACCAAGTCCGGTCCGGCTGTCCATCAGGAAGTTGAGCAGTGTCCAGCCGGTGGGCCGGAGGATGTCGTCGATGCCGTACGCGGCCGAGTCCGCCTGGTCGACGGCGGCCATGATCTCGGCGGAGATCTGGGGGAACCGCTCGGCGCCGCCGAAATGGTCGTAGACAACGCGTGCGGCGGACGGAGCGTCCGGGTCTATGACATGGTTGCTGGCGTTTCCGCCGGTACGCAGGGTCTCTGAATGATGGTGGTCAAACACCAGATGGGCCGCTGGGGCGTACGGCAGGTTGGTGAGAATGTCGCGGTCGGTGACATCCACGATGCCGTCCTGAACATCCTTGGGGTGCACGAACAGGATGTCATCGATCATCTCCAGCCGCCGCAGCAGCACCGCGCAGACCAGTCCGTCGAAGTCGCTGCGGGTCACGAGTCGGTACGTCACGGGTTCCCCTAGCCAGCGCTCCGGTCGACGGTACCGTTGACTTTAGGCGGTCGTCCGCGCGATTTTGGCCGATTCGCCGGTAAGCGGTCGCCAGGCTCGCGTCAGTCCGACCGGCCGGATCCACCGCGCGTCACGGCATTGGTAGGGGCGCCGTGCACCGTCCCACCCAGGAAATCGTTCACCACCGCGAGGAAATCCGCTGGCCGGGTGCGGTGAATATGGTGCCCCGCTGGGATGGTGACCAGCCGGCCGTCGGGTAGCGCAGCGGAAATCCGCAGGAGCAGATCCTGCGGGACGTGGCTGGCTGGTCCGCCGGCGATGACGAGCGTCGGTGTGGTGATTGCCGCGGCGTCGATCCACCATGCCGGGTCCGGGTTGTTGAGCTGCCCGACGATCGCCTCGACCGCCCGCCAGTCGAACCCAACCGTCTCGTGTGGACGGACGTTCTCGCGTGGACCGTCGCGAAGCGGAACGGCAGGCATGCCGACGCGTGGCGGGGGGCTGTCCTCGACGACGAGGTGACTGAGCCCTGCCGGTCGCTGCCGGGCGACCAGCCACGCGACCACGCCACCCATGGAGTGCCCAACGAGGGCTACGCCGCGAACGTCCAGCGCGTCGATGAAGGCGACCACGTCGTCGCGCATCAGCTCGAACGAGTACCGCCCGGGCCGGTCACTGTTCCCGTGTCCACGCAGGTCCAGCGCATGGACCCGGCGACCGGTCGCGAGTGCGGGGGCCACTTCGGCCCAGGTCGAACGGTCCCCGCCAAGTCCGTGCAGCAGCACCATCGGCGGCGCGTGCGGTGCCCCGTAGACGTCGTAACACAGGCGCACCCCGGCGGCGTCGAAAAACCCACTCACCGTGCTCCCGGCGCTGGCGGGACGTCGGCTCCAGTACGCCGTCGGATGATCGGTGAGATTCCGCGGCTGACCTTCACCTCGGGACAGCTCATCGCTCGACGCTACTTCAAGCGGCAGATCAATCTGGGTCCAGGCGGCCGTGGTCGGGGCCGGCGACGAGGCCGGCCTGTCGCTGTGGCACCGGACGGCAGCGCCACCTGAAGTATCGCGATCCCCACGGCCATAGCGGCGATGAGGACCCGGCGAAGAGGGCCATCCTGCCGGCGTGGCCGGGGTGCCGGCGTGAGGGGTGAAGGCTGGTCTTGTGCTCTTTCGCTACATGAGTAGAGTAATCCGCTGTGAAGCGTTCTCGTGCCCCTTCGCCGCAGATGGTCCGCGTCTTAGCGGCACTCGTTGCCGAGCCGTCACGATGGCGGTACGGCTATGACCTCGGCGCCGAAGTCGACCTCAAGTCCGGCTCGCTATACCCAATCTTGATACGTCTGACCGACCGGGGCCTACTGGAGGCCACGTGGGAGTCCGGCCCGCCGGGGAAACCGCCCCGTCACCTCTACCGCCTCACCCCAGCCGGCCTGGAAACGGCCGCAATCCTCACCGCCGAACCGGTTTCGCGGCCCTCGGCGGTACCGCGTCGGCAGTTGAGAGAGGCGTAATGGGAACACTCGTCGCCGTCCTGATCCTCGGCTCGCTGGCCATCGGTTCACTTGTCGGTGTTCGACGTCGTGTCGCAAGGGGCTCCACGAACCCGGTGGACGCGCCGGCCAGGCTGCTTGCCTGGGCGATCGGTTTCTTGGCCGCCGACCGGGCCGAGTGGGGGCAGGCGATGGCCGGCGAGTTGGAGCACATCGAGAAGCGATCCAAGCGCTGGCACTTCTCGCTCGGCTGCCTCAGCGCGGCGCTCCTGGTCCCACCACGACGAGCGGATTCCGGTCGCCTGGTCGTCGGACTTGTGGCCGCCGCGGCGGCAGGCTGCGTCGGTCTTACGTTGTATGGCCTCATGCGCTACCCAGCCGTGCTCACCGGTCATGGCACCTGGCCGGCGCTGGCCACCTTCGGCGCCGTCCTCGCCGGCCTGACCCTTACGACGGCGATCATCGTTCGTCGGAGCGCTGCCGGCGCGGTCGGGCTAGCCGGTGGCGTGGCCGTCGCCGCGGTATGGATTGTGGTCGGTGTCACCGTCGTATCCCACCCGGCCGCGCCGGCGTTTTCATGGCTGCTGCTGGCGTTACCGCTGGCGCCGCTGACCGTGGGAGCCGCCGGCACATGGCGCGGCATGACCGGCACCGCCGGCCGCCACGCGTCGCTCGTATCGGCGGCAGTCGCCGGGATGGTCCTATTCCTCGTCCTGGCAACTGATGCCTTGGTGACGGCCGGCGGACCCTACGACGCCGGGCAGCTCCACGATTTCCCCCACAGCGGTCTACCCGACATGGCCACCTACGCCGTCAGCGATAATCTCGGTACAGCAATGGCGCTCCTCCTGCTCGCTTCGACAACCACCGCCGTCATCGGAGCCGTCGGAGCGACCATCACCGCTCGGATGCGACACGCCCCAACCAGCGCCTAGCCAACTCTGCGGCCGGCTCGGGCGAGGCGACGAGGCGGCGGGAGCTGGCGGCCACCGGCCCGCAGCCAGGTGTCTTTGGCGCCGCCGCCGGGCGACGAGCTGACGATCATGGTACCGGCCGTGGGCGATCCGGGTCAGGGCCGCGGGCGCCACCTCGACGCGGGTCGGGGGCCCGCCGGCGTCACGTCGACCGCTGACTACCCAGATCGTGCCAGCCCCACCCGGACGGCCTCCCACTTCTGCAGCGGTACGCGTAGATTGACGTCACCGCCACCGTGAACGTGCGGTACGCCTCAGCGGGGAGGAAAACGGAAATGCCAGGATCGCCGGGGGCCGGGCACCGGGGCCGCCCCAGTGGGGGGCGCGCGCTCGGGCTGGCCGTGCTCGCGTTGAGCCTGGCCGCCACCGTCGCCTGCACCCAGCGCGCCGAGGCGCACCGGCAGCTGTACCGGCGGCCGGCCACCGGTCAGCCGGGCGGTTCGCCTGCCGGCCCGGCCGGCCTCGCACTCGTCCCGGCCGCGAACGTCGGGGGCGTCGGCGTCACCGATCCGGTCACCGCGACCGCGACCTCGGCCGTCCTGGACACCGTCACCCTCACCGATGCGCAGGGCAACCAGGTCGCCGGCGCGTTCGACGCCACCAGGCACCGGTGGCAGGCCACCGCCGCGTTGGCCTACAACAAGCGGTACACGCTGACGGCCGACGCCACCGGCGCGGACGGGAAGCGGCTCACCCAGGCGAGCCCGTTCACCACGGTCAAGCCGGCCAACCTGACCATGCCGTACCTGCGGGCGAATTCCGGCCTACAGCTCGCCGACCGGTCGACGTACGGCGTCGGCCAGCCGGTGGTGGTCGGATTCGACGAGAAGATCCCGGACCGGGCGGCGGCCGAACGGGCGCTGGAGGTCGTCACCGAGCCACACGTCGACGGCGCCTGGCACTGGTTCAGCGACACCGAGGTGCACTGGCGGCCCAGGGAGTACTGGCAGCCCGGTACCACAGTGACCATCAACGCCAACGTCTTCGGCAAGAATTTCGGCAACGGCCTGTACGGGCAGCGCAACGTGGCGGCCTCGTTCACGATCGGCCCATCCCGGATCGCGATCGCCGACGACAACACCCACCACATCCAGGCCTTCGTCGACGGGCAGCTGGTTCGCGACATCCCGACCGCGATGGGTCTGCACCAGACGGTCGCGGGCACCAACGGCGGCGCGATCGACCTGCGTACCCACAGTGGGGTGCACGTCGTTCTCGGCAACGAGCATGTCACCCACATGACGTCGGCGAGCTTCGGCCTCACCGGGCCCGCCGGCTACGACGAGCAGGTGTACTGGACCACGCACATCTCGTACTCCGGCGAGTACGTCCACGCCGCCCCGTGGAGCGTCGCCCAGCAGGGCAACAGCGACGCCTCGCACGGCTGCCTGAACGTCAACACCGACAACGCGATCTGGTTCTACAACACGTTCGGCCCCGGCGACATCGTCGACGTCCGCAACACCGGCCTGACCCTGGACGCCACCGACGGCCTGGGCGACTGGGGCCTCAGCTGGGACGACTGGGTCAAGGGCAGCGCCCTGCCGGCGGCTCCCCGCGTCGCCCACGACGTCGACATGAACTGACCGCCCACAGTGGCCCCAGCGGTGCGGCGGGAAGGGTGAGGGTGGCTGATCCGCTTGAGGAGTACCGGCGCAAGCGGGACAGCGCGCGGACCCCGGAGCCGGTACCGGCGGCGGACGAGCGACCGTCCGGGCGCGGTGACACGTTCGTCATCCAACAGCACCACGCCACCAGCCTGCACTGGGACCTGCGGCTGGAGCGCGACGGCGTGCTCGTGTCGTGGGCGGTGCCGCGCGGCGTCCCGCGCGACCCCAAGCGCAACCACCTCGCCGTACACACCGAGGACCATCCGATGGAGTACGCCGCGTTCCACGGCGAGATCCCGGCCGGCGAGTACGGCGGCGGCCGGATGACCATCTATGACACCGGGACGTACGAGACCGAGAAGTGGCGTGACGACGAGGTCATGGTGGTGCTGCACGGCGACCGCGTGGACGGCCGGTACGTGCTGTACCGCACCAACGGCAGGGACTGGATGATCCACCGGATGGGTTCGCCGCCGGCCGGCTGGACGCCGATGCCGGAGCGGATCGAGCCGATGCGGCCGCAGCGGGCGGACGCGCTGCCCGGCGACGACGACGCCTGGGCGTACGAGATGGCGTGGGCTGGCCTGCGCGCGTTCGGGTACGTCTCCGGCGGCCGCCTGCGCCTGGTCGACGCCGCCGGCGGGGCGGAGATCGGCCGTGGGTACCCCGAACTGCGCGAGCTGGCCGAGACCCTGGCCCCCACCGAGTGCGTACTGGACGGCGTGATCGTCGCCCTGGACGCCGCCGGGCGGATCAGTCGGGACGCCCTGCAACCCCGGCTCACCACCGACCAGCGGGCCGCGGCCCGGCGCGCGGCTCTGAAGGTACCCGTGCAGTTTCTGATCGTCGACCTGTTGTGGCTCGACGGCGAGCCGACCGGGGACCTGCCGTACCGCCGACGGCGCGAACTGTTGGACGGGTTGGGACTGGCCGGGTCGTACTGGCAGACCCCGCCGTACTTCGCCGGTGGCGGTACGTTCGCCCTGGCGGCCAGCCAGGAGCAGGGACTGCCGGGGATCGTCGCGAAACGGCTCGATTCGATCTACCGGGGCGGTGTCCAGGGCGATGACGACTGGAAGTTGATCGCCTGATGCCGCCGGGTCGACCGGTGGGCCGCCCAACCCCGCCCGGACGCCTCGGCCGCCGAAGCCTCGGCCGCCAAAGCATCTGCCGCCGACGCCTCAGCCGCCGAACTGCGGGTACAGCACATTGGCGTCGCGGCTGGTGCGCCCGGCCAGCCAGGCCTCGAACACGTCGGCGGCCATCGGTCGCGCGATGAAGTAGCCCTGTACCAGGTCACAGCCCTCGCGCTGGAGGTGCTTGAGGGTGATGGCGTCCTCAACCCCCTCGGCCACAACTTCAAGATCAAGAGCGTGGCCGAGCTGGATCGCCGAGCGCACCACGGCCCGGTCGCGGTGGTCGACGGCGACCCGCTGGACGAACGACTTGTCGATCTTCACCTCGTGGATGGGCAGTTCGCGGAGCCGGCCGAGCGACGAGTAGCCGGTACCGAAGTCGTCGATGGCGAGCTTGACGCCGAGTGCGTGCAACCGGTCCAGGATCGCCATGCTGCCGCCCGGATCCGCCATGATCGTGCTCTCGGTGATCTCCAGGATAAGCGCCGGGGCGGGTACGCCGGTCTGCCCGAGGAGCCGGGTCACCACATCCGGCAACGTCGTGTCGGCGAGTCCGTTCGGTGACAGGTTCACCGCGATGTTCAGCAGGTGCCCGGCCCGTCGCCACGCGGCGCACCGGCGCAGCGCGACCTCGAGGACGTGCACGGTCAACGGTCGGATCAGTCCGGAGTGTTCGGCCAGCGGGATGAACACGTCGGGCGGGATGAATCCCTGCTCGCGGTGGTGCCAACGGGCCAGCGCCTCGGCGCCGACGATCAGGCCGGACTTGGGGTCCATTTTCGGTTGGAACTCCACGGTCAGTTCGTGCCGCTCGATCGCCTCGGTCAGGTCGGCGACCAGGGCGAGCCGGCGGGCGGAGTTCTTGTCGTCGGTTGGGGTGTACACCCGGGCGCCGGACCGGGTCTGCTTCGCCGCGTACATCGCCACGTCGGCGCGCTGGATCAACGTCTGCGCGGAGGTGCCGTGCTCCGGCCCGCAGGCGATGCCCAGGCTGGCCCGGGTGGTGAGGTTGAGGTGCCCGAAGCTGATGGGGTGTTCGACCGCCCGGACCAGTTCGTTGCCGACCGCCAGCGCCTCCGCCGTCGAACCGACCTCGGATATCAGCACGGCGAACTCGTCACCGCCGAGCCGGGCGATGACACCCCGGTCGCCCAGGTGGCGGCGGAGCCGGTCGGCGACCTCGCGCAGCAGCGCGTCGCCGGTGTTGTGTCCCAGCGCGTCGTTGACCTCCTTGAACCGGTCGAGGTCCAGCAGCATGACGGCGGTGACACCGTTCGACGGCGTCGCGAGGCGATCCTCCAGCAGCTGCTGGAAGTTGCGCCGGTTGGGCAGATCGGTGAGCTGGTCGTGCAGGGCGATGTGCTGCTTTTCGGCCACCTCGGTGCGTAGCCGGTCGAGCAGGCCGGCCTGGGCCAGCGATAGCCCGGCGTGGTTGGCGAGCGCCTGGAACAGTCGGACCTGGTCGGCGCCGAAGGTGGCGATCTCGGGCAGGCTGTCACGGACGAGCAGGACACCCGTACCCCCGTCGCCGGTACCGTCCTCGCCGGTGATCACCGGTACGGCGATCCCGTCGACCGGCTGTGCCCGCTGGCCGGGGTCGGCGTCGCTGGCCGATCGGAGCGCCCGCACCAGTACCGGCTGGCCGGCTGCCGCCCCGGCCCACCACGCGGTGCCGGCGTCGCCGTCGACGCTGAACATCTCTATCGTGCCGGTACCGGACAGGCTGGTGCCCCGCCACCCGCGCTGGTCGGCGGACGGCGTCAACAGCGTGGCGACCTCCGCCCGCAGCTGGTCGCGTACCTGGCTGAGCAGGGTACGGGTCACGTCGTCGCCGCCCAGTGACCCGTCCATCGCCTGGGTGAACGCGTAGAGGCCCTCGACCTGGGCGTGACCCTGGGTCTGGCGGACATATCCGCGGTACCCGAGGAAGGTCACGAACGACACCACGGCCAGCAACACGATCGCGCGCGGATCGTTGCGGATCACCAGTACGCCGGTCAGCGCGATGCTGGTGGTCACGACGGCCAGCGGAACCCCGTGTACCGCCATGGCGGGCAGCCGGCGCCATTCGGCCGGATCGTCGTGCAGAGCGATGGCGGCGGTCACGATGATCGACATCACCACGTCGGCGGCGATCATCGCCGCGTAGGCCGCGAGCCACTGACGCGGCCCGGGCGCCTCGGACCCGTCGGCCAGCATGCCGAACACGGCGGATCCGGCGGTCGCCTGGATGCCGAGCAGGGCGACGTTGAGGGCGAGTTTGGTGCCCCGCTGCCGGCGGGAGAACAGCAGCACGGTGGCCGCGCCGACGACCCGCGCGACGAGCAGCACCAGCGGGCTTGTGACGAGCAGGCCGATGACCAGCGGTATCTCACTGAGGCTGACGGCGTGCGCGCCGCGACGTACCCGTACATGGATGACGAAGCGCTCGGTGGCCGCCGCCAGGGGGGTGAGCAGGCAGAAGGCCACCAGATCGCGGGAGAGGACCCACCCGTGTCCCCGGAACAACGCCACCTGCCCGAGCGCGGCGATCGCGACGGTACCGACGGTGAGGGCGGCCACGCGCATGTCCGCGCCGGCGGGTCGTGGCCGCCGGGCAGCCTCGGCCGCGGTGTCCGGTCTGGAGGTACCCGTCACGATGTCGTCATCGCACGGCGGTCCGGACCGTGGCGTGGCCGGCGCCGTCCGGGCACGCCGGAGCCGCGCCGATCGGCCGGGCGCGCGGCGGTGGGCGCGGCGGTGGGCCGGTACGTCGCACGCATGGAAACCCTCCAACCGATAACGTAACGTGTCCATGGTGCGACGAGCGGTGACTGTCCTGCGTCGTCCGAGCGACTGCCTCCCTGGGGTATGTATCGGTCAGTGTTCGGTCAGCTACGAAAACTGGGCCGGTTCGCACCCGAACCGCACCCGCGCCGCCACCTCCGCCGCCCGATCGCGTACCCTCGCGGAGCTGTGACGTCGCCGCCGCGCTCCGCCTGGGTGCCGACCTTCCACCGGCGCGGTGGGCGGATGGGTCAGCGGCTGCGGACATCCATGGAACGGCTCTGGCCGGCGTACGGGGTGCCGGTCACCGGTGGGCCGCTCGACCCGGCCGCGGTGTTCGGTCGTCGCGCTCCGGTGGTTCTGGAGATCGGATCGGGGATGGGGGAGGCGACCGCGGAGATGGCCGCCGCCGACCCGAACCGCGACTACCTCGCCGTCGAGGTGCACCCGCCCGGGATCGCGAACCTGCTTTCGATCATCGAGGCGCATGGGCTGGCCAACCTCCGGATTGCGGCCGGCGATGCGCTCGACCTGATCCGCGACCGGGTGGCGGCACACAGCCTCGGGGCGGTACACGTCTTCTTTCCCGACCCGTGGCCGAAGGCCCGCCACCGCCGGCGGCGCCTGATCCAGCCCGCCCACGTGGCCCTCCTCCGGTCACGGCTGGCGCCCGGCGCGACCCTGCACTGCGCCACCGACTCGGCCGACTACGCGAGGGCCATGCGGGCCGCCCTGACCGCCGACCCCGGGCTGATCAACGTCTACGAGGGCACGGCACCCGGTGGCTATGCGCCGCGGCCGGCGTCCCGGCCGATAACGAAGTTCGAGCAGCGCGGCATCGAGGCCGGCCGCGAGATCTTCGATCTGATCTTTCGCCGCGAATCCGGGCCGGTCGGCGAGGCGATGGGCGGCTCGACCGCCCGGGATCGCCGTTGGAGTGGCACGATTGACCGGCCATGACGCTCACCGATCAGCTGCCCCGGACCGCCGACCCCGACTCGTTGTTCGACGCCTTCGCCGGCTGGGCGAAGGGTCAGGGCCTCATCCTGTACCCGCATCAGGAGGAGGCCCTGATCGAGATCGTGTCCGGCGCCAACGTCATCCTCAGCACCCCGACCGGATCCGGGAAGAGCCTGGTCGCCGCCGGCGCCCACTTCGTCGCCCTGGCCGGCGACCGGACCAGCTTCTACACCGCGCCGATCAAGGCGCTGGTATCGGAGAAGTTCTTCGCGCTGTGCGAGATGTTCGGCCCGGTCAACGTGGGCATGCTGACCGGCGACGCCAGCGTCAACTCCGACGCGCCGATCATCTGCTGTACCGCCGAGATCCTGGCCAACATCGCGCTGCGGCAGGGCAGCCGCGCCGACGTCGGCCTGGTGGTGATGGACGAGTTCCACTTCTACGCCGACCCGGACCGCGGCTGGGCCTGGCAGATACCGCTGATCGAGCTGCCCCAGGCGCAGTTCGTGCTGATGTCGGCCACGCTGGGCGACGTCGCGCGGTTCACCGAGGACCTGTCCCGGCGCACCGGCCGGCCCACCGCCGTCGTCAGCTCGGCCGACCGGCCGGTTCCGCTGCTTTTTGAGTACGTGACGACGCCGCTGCACGAGACGCTGGAGGAGTTGCTCAGTACCCACCAGGCGCCGGTGTACGTGGTGCACTTCACGCAGGCCGCCGCCCTGGAGCGGGCGAGCTCGTTGATGAGCGTGAAGGTGTGCAGCCGCGACGAGAAGGACGCCATCGCCGAGGCGATCGGTGACTTCCGGTTCACCGCCGGCTTCGGCCGGGCGTTGTCCCGGCTGGTCCGGCACGGTATCGGCGTGCACCACGCCGGCATGCTGCCGAAGTACCGCCGGTTGGTGGAGACGCTGGCGCAGGCCGGTCTGCTCAAGGTCATCTGCGGCACCGACACCCTCGGCGTCGGCATCAACGTGCCGATCCGGACCGTGCTGTTCACCGGACTGTCCAAGTACGACGGTGTCCGGACCCGGCTCTTGCAGGCCCGCGAGTTCCACCAGATCGCCGGCCGCGCCGGCCGGGCCGGATACGACACCGTCGGTACCGTCGTCGTGCAGGCACCCGAGCATGTCATCGACAACGAGAAGGCCCTGGCCAAGGCCGGCGACGACCCGAAGAAGCGGCGCAAGGTGGTCCGCAAGAAACCACCCGAGGGGTCGATCGGCTGGGGACGGCCCACCTTTGACCGGCTGGTCGAGGCCGAGCCCGAGACGCTCAGGTCCAGCTTCACGGTCAGCCACGCGATGCTGCTCAACGTCGTGGGACGCGAGGGCGACGCGTTCGCGGCGATGCGGCACCTGTTGACCGACAACCACGAGGAGCCGGCCGCCCGGCGCCGCCACATCCGTCGGGCCATCGCGATCTACCGCGCGCTGCTGGCCGGCGGCGTGGTCGAACGCGACGCGGTCGACGGCACGGTCCGGCTGACCAGCGAGCTCCAGTTCGACTTCGCGCTCAACCAGCCGCTGTCGCCGTTCGCACTGGCCGCGATCGACCTGCTCGACCGCGAGTCGTTGACGTACGCCCTCGACGTGCTGTCCGTAATCGAGTCCACGTTGGACAATCCCCGGCAGGTCCTGTCGGCCCAGCAGTTCAAGGCGCGGGGCGAGGCGGTCGCGGCGATGAAGGCCGACGGCATCGAGTACGACGCCCGGATGGAACTGCTGACCGAGGTGACCTACCCGAAGCCGCTCGACGAGCTGCTCGACGCCGCGTACGAGCTGTACCGCCAGGGCCACCCGTGGGTCGCCGACCACGAACTGGCCCCCAAGTCCGTGA
>JAVHWE010000027.1:0-6048 GCA_032160285.1 Micromonosporaceae bacterium
GGCGGCGGTCCAACCGGGGCGGGTCCACGGACCGGTGAACACCGGGCCAGGCCGGCGGACCGCCACCGTCGGTCGTGGCGGTCGACCGGCGGGCGACCGTTCAGGAGTGCCGGACGCGACTCAGAAGACGTCCGGTGTGTCGAGCTTGCGGTAGATAGAGATCTCCGGGGCGCCCTCCGCGCCGCCCTCCCGCATGAGCTTCGGGATCTCGGTCTGGCTGTCGAAGAATCGTTGGAACGCGGCCGCGTCGGACCACTCATCGATCACGAGGATTTCGCCGTCGCCGCCCGCGAACGCGTGCCGGGTCGCGCCCGCCGCCCTACCGGCATCGCCGATGCGCCGCATCATCTCGGAATTGGCGTTCGCGTACTGCTCAAGCCGATCCGGATCACCCTTGACCCGCAGGATCATAAACACGGACACGTCAACCTCCTGGTGGTGTTTTTGTTGAGAAAATCCTACGACAATCCGGGTAAATTGCCCGGAGATCGGTGAGGTCGCGCCCGGTGGCGGCATCGCGGTGGACCCGATGGCGGGTCATTTTTCCCCACCCGACCGATTGGCGGGTGGGCGGAGCCCGGCGACGATACGGCGAGGAGCGCGCGTACGGGGCGACCGCTCGCGTCAGTCCAGGCGCCCGACGGGAGGCCAGCATGACGGCCGACGACGCTGATATCGCGGCCCGCGACGACCGGGTGCTGCCGTTGACCCGCGGCGTCGCCTACGCCATCGTTCCGTTCCTGGTGGTGGCGTTCGCCGTGCTCTACCCCTGGCCAGACGACACGGGTCGGCTGTTCGCCTGGCGGATCCGGCCGACGATGACCGCGATGGTGCTGGGCTCGGCCTACCTTGGCGGCGCCTACTTCTTCATCCGGGCCGCGCGCGCCACCGCCTGGCACACCATCAAGGGCGGCTTCGTGGCGGTCGGGGTCTTCGCGTCGCTGATGGGCGTCGCGACGATCCTGCACTGGGGCACCTTCAACCATGATCATGTCGCGTTCTGGCTCTGGGTCCTGCTGTACTTCACCACCCCATTCCTGATCTTCTGGGTGTGGCTGCGCAACCGTGGTTATGACGCGCCGGCCGCCGCCGACGACGTACTGTTGCCGCCACTGACCGCCCGGCTGATCGGCGTGGTCGGCGTACTGGCCCTGGTCACCGGCCTGTTCCTGGTCCTGTTGCCCGGTACGGCCGCGCGGTGGTGGCCGTGGCACCTGACGCCGCTGACGTCACGGGTACTCGGCGCGATCTGCTGTCTGGGCCTGGCCGGGGTCGGCGCCCCCGTCGACCGCCGCTGGAGCAGTGCCCGGCTGCCGTTGCAGGTCGCTGTTGTGATGCTGATCCTCATTCTGGTCGCCGGCGCCCGTGCCCACGCCGAGTTCGACCCGGCGAACATCCTCACCTGGCTGCTCGCCGCCGGCTTCACGGGCGTCACGGTCTCGATAGCAATCGTGTACCGGCGGATGCGGCGTCTGGCCGGTCCACGATGACCTACGACAGCATCGACGCCCTGTTGGCTCGGATGGGCGACGACCTGACGACGCTGCAGACCCGGGGCGACGCACGGCGCCATTTCCACGCCACCTACCTGCGCACGACCCGGGCGGTGGCGGACGAGATCGCGCGCGGCGGATTCGCCGACGAGGATTGGGTGCGGCGCTGGGATCTCGCCTTCGCCGGTCTCTACCTCGACGCCCTCGAGGCGGACCAGCGCGGTACCGCGGTGGCCGGGCCGTGGCGGGTCGCGTTCGACGCCGCCCGGCGACAGCCGGACCTGCCGCCGCTGCGCCATGTGCTGTTCGGCCTCAACGCACACATCAACTACGACCTCCCGCAGGCCCTGATCGCGGTGATCAGCTCGGCCGACTTCGACAACCCGGAGGCGCTGCGCCGGCGGGAGGCTGACCATCGCCACCTCGACTCGGTGCTGCAGGCCCGGGTCGGCGCCGAGGACGACGAGCTGGGTGCGGTCTCCACGGTGACCCGCCTCGACCGGTTCCTACGCCCCGCCAACCGGGCGGCGACCCGACGGTTCCTGGCCGAGGCGCGAGCGAAGGTGTGGCGCAACGCCGTGACCCTGGACCGGGCCCGACGGGCCGGTGCCCCGGAGTACGCGTCCGTACTCGGGGAGCTGGAACGACGCTGCGCCGCGCGGGTGCTCGACCTGACAGCGCCCGGACCCGTCCTGCTCACCCTCGCCCGTCGCGGCTTCGGCGTGCTCATTCCGGGATCCTGACGATCCGCGAAAGCACCACCGTCGGGGGGAGATACTAACGGCTCCCGGTCGGCTACTCTCAAGCCTTTACGACCGGAGGGATCGTCATGCTTCAATTACTTACTATCGGTGCTCTGGTCATGTCGTCGCTGGTCGCCGCGCCGCCGGCAGCTCCGTCGGTGAGCCCCCCGACGACTCGGGTCACAATAGACAAGTTGAAAGTGAACGGCACCGGATGCCGGTCGGATACGACGGTCATTACCATGTCACCGGACAATGAGGCATTTACCGTCATCTATAGCGCGTACCAGGCGGTGTCCGGTGGGTCGACCAAACCGCCCGACGCGCGCAAGGCGTGCAGCATCAGCGTGCGGCTCAACGTCCCGGCGAATGTCACCTTCTCGGTGCCCCAGGTGGACTACCGGGGGTTCGCCCAGCTGGAGGTGGGAGCGTCCGCGACGCAGTCGGCCCGATACCACTTCACGGGGTCGGGCGCGCCCGGACTCACGGTGCACAGCTTCACCGGTGGCTTGGTCAACGACTGGCAGGTGACCGACACCGTCCCGGGCGGATCCGCGGAGTTCGGCGCGTGTGGTAAGGAGCGCAAGCTCGACATCGACACCGAGCTGGCGGTGACGGCCAAGGCCGGCGGCCCCACCAGCCTGATCGCCATGGACTCCACCGACGGCGTCGTCACCACCTATCACCTGCAGTGGAAGAACTGCTAGCCGGCTGAACCCACCCGACAATCGACGTCTGTCCGCCCCGGTGTCATGTCGGCCGCAACCACACTGAACCGTACCCACCCCTCAGCCGTACCAGTCAGGTGTGGGGGTCGCACCCGCGAGGGTCGGCCCGGTCAACAGTCGGTGGCGGAGGGTGAATATGGCTTCACAGCTCGGGCGTCGTGGTCTGCGGCGGCATGAGGTACTGCTGGCTTCCCTGTGCGTCGCGGGGGTGGTCGCGGCCATCGGCTTCATGAACGCCGCCGGCGCCGCCACGACGACCGCCAATCCGACGCCGCGTGGGCGGATCCTTGCCGCCGGCGCGCCGGACGCGGTACCCGGCACGTACATCGTGGTGTTCAAGAACGCGATGGTGCCTGCCGCCGCCGTCCGTACCATGGCCCGTACCGTGGCGGCGACCCGCGGCGGGGCGGTCCAGCAGACCTGGAGCTCCGCGGTACGCGGGTTTGAGCTGCGGGCCAACGCGGACACCGCGAGCCTGGTGGCCGCCGACCCGCGGGTCGCGTACGTCGAACAGAACCGGGTGGTGCGCACCCTGGCGACGCAGGACGCGCCCCCGTCATTCGGACTGGACCGCGTCGATCAGCGCGAGCTGCCCCTGGACGGGCAGTTCACCGCACCCAGTACGGCCGCCACGGTACAGGCGTTCATCGTCGACAGCGGTATCCGGACCTCGCACAAGGACTTCGGCGGCCGGGCCACCTTCGCGCTCAACGCCGTTGGAGACGGGATCGACACCGACTGCAACGGTCACGGCACGCACGTCGCGGGTACGGTCGGTGGCTCCGCCTTCGGCCTGGCCAAGCGGGTGCAGCTGATCGCGGTGAAGGTCGTGGACTGCACCGGCGCCGGTGACGTCGCGAGCATCGTCACCGGGGTCAACTTCGTGACGGCGAACGCGGTCAAGCCGGCCGTCGCCAACATGAGCCTCGGCGGGGGCGCCAGTGCCACCATCGACGCGGCGGTGAACGCCTCCATCGCGTCGGGCGTCACGTACGCGATCGCGGCCGGTAACGAAAACCAGGACGCCTGCAACACCAGCCCGGCGCGCGTGCCCGCGGCGATCACGGTCGGTGCCACCGACCAGGCGGACGTTCGCGCGGGGTTCTCCAACTTCGGCACCTGCGTGGATATCTTCGGCCCCGGGGTGGACATCACGTCCGACTTCGCCGACTCCGACGCCGCCACCCAGGTGTTGTCCGGAACGTCGATGTCGACTCCGCATGTGACCGGCGCGGCCGCTCTGGTGCTGGCGCTGCATCCGGACTTCACCCCGGCTGAGGTACGTGACAGCCTGGTCCAGAACTCGACTCCGGGCGTCGTCGCGGACCCGGGCACCGGCTCACCCGACCGGTTCCTGTTCGTCGCCCAGAAGTGAGCCAGCACAGTTACGGGCCGGGCTGGGACAGCCCGGCCCGTAACTGTGCCCGGCTGGCCGGTCAGCTCCGCCCGCAATCGGATCGGGGCACGCGCTGGGCATGATGTCCGCTTCACCCGCCGGATGTCGCTGATCGTCGCGCGTGCGTTCCGGTCGCGTGGTTCGGCGCCGGCCGCCGTGTGCCGTCGCGTGGTGTGGCGCGTACACGCCATCGAGTCGACCAACCGTCCCAGGCGACGACCTGTGCCGCGCCTGCCCCACCGGTAACCGGGTCGTCAGGCCGGTTCTGCCGGCACCGCGACCCGTCCGCGTGTTTGTAGCGCCCGCGCCGCAAATCATGGCCGGTCCGCTGACAAGCCGACGTTGCTGTGCGCTTGATGATGGGTGCACAGAGTAATCGACTTGGAAGTGGTGGTTATGGACGCACGGATGCGTAAGGGCAGGCTTCGCCGGCTGCTGGCCGGTGCCTCGGCCGGAGCCGTCGCCCTGACCACGGGCGTCGGGGTACTCGGTACCGCGGCGGTGCCCGCGTCGGCCGACCCGGCGGCCACCGGGATGGTGAAGGTCATCGTCCAGACCGATGATCAACAGACCGCGACGGTGGCGGCCGAGGTCGCCCACGTCGGCGGCAGCGTGGTCCTGCGCCTCACCGCCACGGACACGGTGATCGCGACCGTTCCGACGTCGTCGGTGGCCGCACTGCGGGCGGCACCGGGCGTGGCGGCGGTGACGGCCGACGCGTCCGTAAGCCTCAAGGGTGGTACGTGGACGCCCGGCGGTGACCCCTTCTCCATGTTCAAGGTGGATACGATCACCGGGGCGATCGCCGCGTTCGCGAAACAGGACGCCACCGGCCAGAAGATCACCGGCAAGGGCATCGGCGTCGCCCTGATCGACTCCGGTATCAGCCCGGTCAAGGGACTGGCCGGCACCGGCAAAATCATCAACGGGCCGGACCTGTCGTTTGAGTCCCAGGCGCCCAATTTGCGCAACCTGGACACGTTCGGCCACGGCACGCACATGGCCGGTATCATCGCCGGCCGCGACCCCGAGGTCCTTGCCGGCAAGGAAAACGACAAGGTGAACTTCGTCGGCGTCGCGCCGGACGCCACGCTCATCAACGTGAAGGTCGCCGCCGCCGACGGCGCGGTCGACGTCTCCCAGGTCCTCGCCGGCATCGACTGGGTGGTACAGCACCGCAACGATCCGGGCCTGAACATCCGGGTGCTCAACCTGTCGTTCGGCACCGACTCCATCCAGGATGAGCGGCTCGATCCGCTGTCCCACGCGGTCGAGGCCGCCTGGCGCAAGGGAATCGTCGTCGTCGCGGCCGCCGGTAACGACGGCGTGGCCACGACCCGACTCAGCATGCCGGCAGCCAACCCGTACGTGCTCGCGGTCGGCGCCGCCGACTCCAACGGTACCGACGGCAAGGCCGACGACCTCGTCGGGGCCTTCAGTACCGGCGGTAACGCCACCCGCCACCCCGATCTCCTCGCGCTTGGCCGGTCCGTGGCGTCGCTGCGCGACCCCGGCTCGTACATCGACACCACCTACCCCACCGGGCTGATCCCCACCGACACCGCTCAGCGGTACTTCCGTGGCAGCGGCACCTCCCAATCCACCGCCGTCGTCTCGGGCGCGGTCGCGCTGCTCCTGCAGCAACGCCCCACCCTCACGCCCGACCAGGTCAAGCGGCTGCTCACCAG
>JAVHWE010000109.1:0-8268 GCA_032160285.1 Micromonosporaceae bacterium
ACTCCTGGTCGGGGTAGACCGGCGCGGCGAAACGGGCGACCAGGCGGGCCAGCGGGCGGCGGGTACGCCTGGCCGGCAGCGCGGCCAGCGCCACCAGTACCGCCAGCGCGCCGTGCGCGATCGGCCGGCCGAACGGGGTGCCCCGGGCGTAGTCGGGGTCCACATGCAACGGATTGCGGTCCCCGGTGGCCGAGGCGAACGCCGTCACATCCTCGGCGCGAATGGTGAACGGTGCGCCCGGCACGGTCACCGCCTTCCCTGCGGGACCCGGTCACGCACCTGGTTCACCAGCCCGGTGAGCACCTGCCCCGGGCCCACCTCAACGATCTGTGGATCCGGCTGGTCCAGCAGGTACCGCACGGTCTCCTCCCACCGCACCGGGGCGACGAGCTGCCGCTGCAATTCATCGGCCAGCCCCGCGTCCGTGTGCGGAGCGGCAGTGGTGTTGGCGATGACGGGTACCCGCAGGGCCGCGAACCGGTACCGCCGGAGAAAGACGCCGAATTCCCGCGCCGCCGCCGCCATGTGCCGCGAGTGGAAGGCACCGCTGACATTCAGCGGTACGACCGCGACCGCCTCGGGGGCCAGCAGTTCGCCGGCGGTACGCACGTCGTCCCGGCCGCCGGAGATCACGACCTGGGTGGGTGCGTTGTAGTTGGCGATGTCGACGTCCGACAGCCGACCGCGTTGCAGCGCGAGGGCGACCGCGTCCGCGTCCAGCCCGATCACCGCCGCCATCGCGCCCGGGCCGGCCGCCGCCATCAGCTCGGCCCGCCGCCGCACCAGCTCCAGACCGGTCAGGAAATCGAAGGCGCCGGCGGCGAAGAGTGCCACGTACTCGCCGAGGCTGTGCCCGGCGACCACGTCCGGCACCGTACCGGTCTCGCGCACGCGGTCCACATAGGAAAGCGCGCCGACCACGTACATGGCGGACTGGGTGAACCTGGTGTCGGTGAGCCGCTCGTTCGACGATTCCAGGCACAGTTCGACGATCGAGTACCCGAGCAGACGATCGGCCTGGTGCACCAGGTGCGGGTACCGCGCGAACAGCTCCCGCCCCATCCCCGGCCGGTGCGAGCCCTGGCCGGGGAAAACGTAGCTCACCGTCATCGCGAAACTCCTGTCATCGGCGCGGTTGGCCTAGTTGGCTCTGCTGGCGGCCAGCGGAGCCGGCGGCACCGGCTGGACCGGCGCCGCGGACGGGGCCGCCACCGCGGGCGGCGGCGTACTCGGCAGCGGCGAGGCCGCCCGGGCGCCGGCCAAGCGGGCGAGGCGGTCGGTCAGCACGGCCGCCGCACCGGTCATCAGAAACTCCGCCAGGTCGTCGACGTGGCGGTGCCGCCAGTGCTGGCGGGCCGTGCCCTCGAGAATCGTGTTCAACGCGCCCATCGCCGGGCCGCAGGCGATCTGGTAGTCGGTGCGCAGGTCCGCGTCGCCGCTCATCGCGTACCGGGTGGCCTGCACGAAGTACCACTTGAAGATCAGCGCCATCTTGTGCTTGGGATCACGGCCGGCGTGCTCCAACGCCGCCGGATCGTGGGCCGCCAGGTACTCGCTGGTCTGCGCCCACACGTCGGCGAGCGGCTGCCGGAAGAACTTCTCCAGCTGCGCCCGCGTCGCCGGATCGAGGTCGTCCAGCGAGTCGTGCCGCCGGTACAGGTCGTAGAGCTTGTTGGCGCGGGCCGGGAAGAACAGCCCCTTGCGCAGTACCTGGGCCCGAGCGCCGATCTCGAGCATGTCCCCCGCCGGCACCATCGCGGTGTCCTGCACCCCGGCCAGCTCCAGCAGGTCCTTGACCGCCGGGCTGGTGCCGGCCTCCACCGTGCACTGGTTGATGCTTCCGGTGAGAACGAAGTCGGCACCCAGGACGAACGCGGCGGCGACGCCCTCGGGCGCCCCGAGCCCCCCGGCCACCCCGATCCGGATCGTTCGCCGGTGGCCGGGAACCGTCGCGGCGAGCCGGTCACGCAGCCGTACCATGTCGGGCAGCAGCGTGACCATCTGCCGCTGGTCGGTGTGCCCGCCCGAATCGGCCTCCACGCAGACGTCGTCGGCCATCGCCACCTCGCCGGCGAGGGCCGCCTCCTCCTCGGTCAGGTGCCCGGCCGCGCGGAGCGCGTCGACCAGGTGCCGCGGCGGTGGGCTGAGGAAGGTACTGGCGACCTCCGGCCGGGACGTCTTCCCCAGCACCAGATTCGGCACCGAGACGAGTCCGTCGCGGCCCCGCCGAACCCCGGTCAGCCGGTACCGCACCAGACCGCGGCTGGGCTGGACGAACGCCGAGGCCTCGATCCGGCGTACGCCCCGGCGCAGGAACAGCTCGACCGTCTGCTCCTCCCGGCGCGGCTGGTCCAGGCTGGCGAGCAGGTTCATTCCGTAGACGCCGTCGCGGCCGAGGACACGCTGGATGTCGTCGATGGCGCCGGCGATGTCGTCCGGGCGTACGCCGCCGCTGCCGTAGTAGGCCAGCAGGCCGGCCTGCCCCATCCGGATCACCAGATCCACCGACGCGATCGCCTTGTACATCGCGCCGGCGACGTAGGCGTACCGCACCCGGTGGTCGGCGCGGAATTCGGCCGAGCCTAGGGCGTCAGGCCGGACTAACCCGTCGTCGCGGCGGGTCGCCGGATCGGGCGCAAGCATTCCCCACCTCCGTACGACGGACAGACTGGTTCGGCCACCGGCCCTCGGCCGGCCGATGTCGGCTCAGGTGTCGGCTCAGGTGTCGGCGGTGCACACCGCCGCGCGGTACCCCGACGGCGCGTCGATCAGCTGGTACCGCCAGGCGGCCGGGGTATCGCGTAGTTGCGGGGCCAGCCGCAGCCGCGGGCGGTCCCCACCGTCGAAGAGGAACTCCACGCACGGCAACGGCGCGGCGGCGATGCCCAGGCCGCGGGCCTTGAGGTACGCCTCCTTGAGCACCCACAGCGCCACGAACCGGTCGGTCTGGCGCTCCTCGGGCAGCAGCCGCAGCTGCGCGGTTTCGTCGGCCGAGGCGCACGAGCGCAGCAGCCGGGCGAAACCGCCGCTCAGCCGGTCGTCCTGCACGTCCACGCCGATGTCGCGACCGTCGGTGACACCGACCATGGCCAGTCCGCCGGAGTGGGCCAGATTGAACGCGGGGGCGGCACCGAACCGACGATGTGCCGCCGGCTTGCCCCGCTGCCCCACCTCGAACTCCCAGTCACCGGGGGCGATACCGGTGAGCTCGGCCAGGGTGGTGCGCAGCAGCCACCTCGCCGCCGTGAACCGCAGTCGGTCGGCGACGAAATGGAACCGCCCCGCGCGTTCACGCTCCGGCGCGGAGAGCACGGCCGCGCGCCGTTCGGCCACCTCGACCGCGTCCGCACCGCCGACACCGGCCGCCCGGACCACGAGGTAGCGGTCTGTTCCCCGGCCACTGTCCAGCCACGACACCGCGTCCGACCCCACCGGGGACGCGGTAGCCGACACCATCGGTACTGACATGTCGGACGCCCCCTCTCGGAACGACAGTTAGACGCGGGAGAGCTCGATGCGGGAAGGTCGACCGGGTCTCAGGACGCCGTCGCGGCGGTCTGCCGCTCGTAGCGGTCCAGCAGCGCCGGGATCTCGGCGGCCAGGAAGCCGAACAGCCGCTCCAGCCGGATGGTCCGTTCGCGCCGCTCACCCGGTGCGTCGGACAGGACCTCCAGGCCGTAGCGCAGGATGTCGTGGAACTCGGGAAAGTTGGCGAACACGTGGCGTACCGCGTTGGGCCACGAGTCGTCGGTCATCGACAGGTAGTACTCCCCGTCGGCGCCCTCCTCGCGGAGGATCACGTTGGCCGGCACCAGCTGGTCGGCGACCCGGTCGATCGCCTCCCGGTCGACGCCGAGCCGGTCCTGCAACTCCTTGGTGCTCTGCCGGGGCGGGTCGCTGATGATGAGCCAGCCAATCACCCGCCCGCGATCGTGTGGCATCCCGTCATTTTGCCAGTAATATTCGGCGACGCCATTTACGACAACGTTTTCGGCGGCCGAAAGAGAACCGTTGGAAGTGCTCATGGCGTCCAATCTACTGGCCGGTTCAATACTGTCAAGAAGCCCGGACAACGGCCGTTCATGGCTGTTATCCGCCCGCTCTATTGGCATTCTCCAGCGCCTTTCCAGGCACCTTCGGAAAGGTACGTCCTGATCAGGTGATACGTGATTTCGGCCGGGGCGGACAATGTGCGGCCGGGCTCCAGCGCCCAATGTCGCCGACAAATATTGGCACCGGTGGCCAACGGGATCCGGACGGATGCCGAGACGCCGGCCCGGAGTATTCCGGAGCCGGCGTCGTCATGGTTTGTCATGGGCGGCGACGGATCAGCTGGCGCGCCTGGGCCGCGCCGCGGCTGCGCTCCACGACGGGCCGAAGCCCAGGGCTGGGCTGTCCACCGCGATCGCCTCCCGCAGCTGGCGGACCGCCTCACTCGGCTCCACCCGCGCGTGGGCGCCCAGGTGCTCGTGGAGCTGCCGGTAGACGGTCAGCGCGTCGGTCCGGCGGTTGGCCCGGGAGAGCGCGAGCATCAGCTTGGCATGGAAGCCCTCGTGCATCGGGTGCCGGCCGACCAGCGCCCGCAGATCGCCGATGACCTCGCGGTGCCGGCCCATCTGCAGCTCCACATCCACGCAGAGCTCCTCGACGTGGAGCCGTCGCTCATCGAGGCGGCGGGCATGCAGATCCAGCTGTGCGCCGCGGCGGACGTCGCCGAGGGCCGGCCCCCGCCACAGCGACATGGCATGCCGCAGCTGCTGTGCCGCCCCCCGGGCGTCGCCGAGGTCCAGCGCGGCCATCCCGGCGGCCGCGGCGCGCTCGAAATCGGGCACGTCCAGCTGGCCGGGCTCGGTCTTGAACAGGTACCCCGTCGGTCGCGTGAGCAGGACCTCGCGGCCGGCCCGACCGTCGGTGAACGCCCGGGTCAACCGGGCGCGAAGCTGCATCACGTAGGTCTGCACGGTGATTGCCGCCGAAACCGGCGGCCGGTCGGGCCACAGCTCCGCGATGATGTCGTCCGCCGGTACCAGGCGGTTGGCCTGCGCGAGAAAGAGCGCCAGCAGCGACCGCTGCTTCGGCGCGGTGGGTGTGTGTTGCGCCTCCCCAGCGCTCACCAGCAACGGTCCCAAGATCCCATATCTCATCGGCATCCCCCGTACCTCCCCCATGGTCACCACGTGTCCGGCGGCGGCGCTGACGCGCTGACGCCTTACTGGAATATCGCCAGTGGTGGGTGCCGCCACCCTAGGGAGCACCCCAGCAAACACCCCCAGGAGTTGTCGGCGCCGGCCACCGCACCGCGCTGGGACTAGCCACCGTCGAGCAGGTTGGTGCCGGCCGACAGCACCCGGGGCAGTTCATGGCGATTGCGCACGCCGAGCTTGGGGTAGGCGTGGCTGAGATGCCACTCCACCGCCTTCACGCTGACGAACAGGGTGCGGGCTATCTCGCCGTTGCGCATGCCGTCCGCCGCCATCCGCACCACCCGCAGCTCAGCGGGGGTGAGTGAGGTCGGGTCGGAGTGCCGGTCCCGACGTACCCGCCCGCCGGCGACGGAGAGCTCGCCCAGCGCGTGATCGCGCAGCGCGATCGCGCCGCAGTGACCGGCCAGTTCGATCGCCGCCTGCAGACGCGCGCGGGCGTCACCGCGCCGACCCGCCCGACGCAGCGCCGCACCAAGATCGATCAGCGCGGCGGCCCGGTCCAGCGGGTACGGCGATCCGTCCAGCAACGTCACCGCCTCCTGCAGCATGGCCAGGCCGTCGCGGTCCGTGGTGGTCAGGCAACACGCCCGCAGCGCGGCGGCGAGCAGCCGCTGCGCACCGAACCGGCGCGCCGCCTCGACCGCGTCGAGGGCCAGTTCCCGGGCACCCTCCAGATCGCCGAGCCGGGTCAGCGCGACGACAAGCTCGGCCCGGTGCGCCCCGTAGCCGAGTGTCGCCGGGCCCCATGCCTGGATCAGCAGGTCGACACCGCGCAGGTCGGCGACCGCCGCGGTGATGTCGCCGCGAGCCAGCCGGACCCGGGCGCGGGCACGCAGCAGGGGAACCGCGGCGACCGACTCCGGCGTCCAGTCCTGCGGGGCGCAGCCGGCCAGCCGGTCCGCGGCCTCGGCCAGCCGGCCACCCTCGCGCAGGGTATCGACGAGCGCGGCGCTGGCGAGCGGCCCGGCCAGCCCGGACAGCTCGCAGTCGGCGGTGCGGGCAAGCACACCGTGGGCGAGCGCCTCGGCCTCCCCGAGCCGGCCGTAGTCGAGCGACAACCGGGCCTCGAGGCACTCCGCCATGGTGGCGGCGAGCGGCAGGTTGGCCCCGGTCATCAGCTGTCGCACGTTCTGGATCGCCCGCTCGGCCGTAGCATGCCGGTCGCAGGCAATCAGCATCCACGCCGCCAGGCACCCCGCCAGGGTCTCGCTGTCCGCGGGCGGCAGCGGCCCACGGGTTTCGTCGAGTGCGCGCTCGGCGTACCGGGCGACGTCGGCGGCGTCACCGCCGCGGGCCATCTCCTCCACGGCCCGGCAGGCGGCCAGGGCGGACTCGTCGTGGTCGGCCGGTACGTGCCGCAGCCACTCCGTCGCCTTGCCGCGGGTCCCCGGGGTGAGCTGGGCGACGGCTATCGCATCGGCGGCCAGACACGGCAGCGCGCCGGCTCCGTCGGTACCGTCGGCTGCGCCGTCGAGGGCGACCAGCGCCTCGGTGAAGCGCCCGGCGGCGGTGAGCGCCAGCCCCAGTTCCCGGCGCACGGTGTTCAGCAGCGCCGGCTCCTCCGTTCCGGCCAGCGCGGCGGCCAGGTGGCCGATCGCGGCGCCGTCCCGGGCGCGACGCTCGGCGGCACCCAACTCGGCCAGCACCGCGGCCCGCTCGCCATCGGGCGGCGGCTCCTCCAGCGCGCGTGCCAGCCAGGCGGCGGACCGCACCGGATCCGTCTCGACCGATCCACACCGGGCCGCCGCGCGGAGCACGTCCACGACCCATCTGCTCCCCACCGGCCTGGTCGGCAACAGGTGGTCGGCGATCTGGTCGAGGCGTAGGCCCTCGGCGGCGAACATCCGGGCGATCCGGTCGTGCGCCCGGGTCCGGAAGCCCGGCGCCAGGTCATCGTAGATCGCCGCGGAGACCAGCGGATGCGCCAGCCGCGGCTCCTCGCCGTCGGCGGCCCCGAGCAGGCCCACCAGGCTCAGAATCCGGACCGCGTCCGCCGCGACCGGCGGCTCCAGGCCGGCGACCTCGGCGGCATGCCGGAGCAGTCCACCACCACCGAGTACGGCGAACGCCCTGGCCAACCGCGCCGCGGGCTCCGGCAGGCGCAGCAGCCAGGAGCGGACCCGCCGGACGACGCTGCGCGGCAGGGTGGCGTGGACCGCCGCGACCTCGGCATCGACCGGCTGGACCTTGCGCCAGCGCAGGTCAACGACGAGCTCGTGCAGCAGGTACGGGTTGCCGGCGCTCAGCTCGTGGCACGCGGCGGCGAACCCGGCCTCGGCCGGCGCCTCCAGCAGGGCCGCCACGACCGCCTGCGTTCCAGCCCCGCTCAGCGGTCGCACGCCGATCACGTGTGTCCAGGGTGCCGTGAAGGCCTCCTGGAGGATGTCGGCGGTCGCGCCGTGCTCATGCGGCACCGCGCTGGCCAGGACCAGTACCGGCATGTCATCAAGCCGCTCGGCCAGGTATCGCACGAAGTGCAGCGACGGCGTGTCGGCCCATTGCAGATCGTCGATGACCAAAACCAGTGGCCCGTGCTGCGCGATGTTGCGCAACAGCCAGTACAGGCCGTACAACGGCTGGTGCAGGCCGGCCGGGGGTGGCTCGTCGGGCAGATCACCGGCGGCGTAGTCGAAGAGCCCCGTGGCCAGCCGGGCACCGCCGGCAAAGGCCGACGTCCGCTCCGCGGGGTCGGCCTGGCTGAGCCAGGGCTCGACCAACTGGTGGATCAGGCCGAACGGGAATCCGCGATCGCCGTGCCCGGCCCGCCCTCGCAGCGCCCGGGCACCCCGGGCGGAAACGCGTTCCGCCAGCACCCTGAGCAGATGGGTCCGCCCGCTTCCCGGCGGCCCTTCAAAAACCAATAACGCCCCGTGGCCCCTGGCGAGCTGAGCAACTGCGGCATCTACCACCTTCAGTTCGTTCGCCCGCTCCACCAAGAGTAGTTTGTCCGCAATCACAGCGGCCTCAAGTACTGTCGTGCAGTCTGGTTCTCAGCGATACCGACACGTCATCCACTCCCCCGAATTTTGCTTTGGATTCCCAATCCGCGCGCGTGGCGATAAGC
>JAVHWE010000116.1:0-2900 GCA_032160285.1 Micromonosporaceae bacterium
GTTCTGCTGGGCGCACGAATCGATCATCTAGAGATCGCGTTGCCCGGCTGAGCGGGCCATGAACGCCAGGCCGACGACGGCCAACAGCCCGAGCGCGGCCGGGATGAGGAACACATGCGGCAGCCCGACAACGGCGGCGCCGACTCCTCCAGCGGCTCCGCCGAAGGCGGAGGCCAATGCGGTGCAACTGAGGAAGATGGCGGACGCGGTGGCGACCGCGGTCGGTAGCAGGCGCTGGGCGACGATGATGCCGAGGGCGGCGAAGATGCCCCATACGCCGCCCATGAAGATCTGCCCGGCGAAGAGGCCGGCCGCGGTGCCGGTGACGGCGAAACAGATGTTGGCCGCGACACCGAACCCGGCGCCGAGGATCATCAGCCGTATCATCCCGGTCCGGCGGGCCACCAGGACGGCCAGCGGCATGAGCACAATCTCGACGAGCGGCTGGATGCCGATGATCGCGCCGCTCAGCCCGGGGGCGAAGTGCAGCTGGGCGTTCATGTAAATCGGCAGGTACGCGTACTTGATCGGCTCGCCGGCGTACACGAGAACGTAGAGGGTCGTGAAGGCCAGCAACGCCACCATCGCCCGTACACCCGGGCTACGGTCGGCGGAGTCCGGTATCCCCTCGGGTGAAGGTCCGGCGACCGGCGTCCGCTGCATTCCGAGCGGTACCACCTGGACCAGCGTGCAGATCGCCGTCGCGACCAGCATGGTGCGCAGTGAGGTCTGGGCGGCTAGGAACGATCCGGCGACCGGGCCGATCACCCAGCCGCCGGTCAGGGCCATCCGCACGATGGCGACCACCCCGTCGTTGCTCGGGTTCGGGTGGGCCTGCTGTTCGTCGTGGATTGCGGCGAAGAGCTGGGACGTGGCGGCGCCCCCGAACGCTCCGACCACGGCGCTGATGGCGTAGGGCATCCACAGTTGCGTCGATAACGCGATGGCCAGCCAGCCCACGAACCCGGCCACGGCGCAGGCGCGGAATAGGCCCAGGCGGCGGCCGGTTCGATCGGATCGCCGGCCGACCAGATAGCCGGCCACCGGCGCAGTCAGATTCGTCAGGTAGAACAGCCCCGCAGCGGTAAGGGACGCGTGCATGTTGTTGACCAGGAACAACGCGATCTGCGGGGCGGCCGCCGAGAACCCGAGCGCCGACAGGAACACGGCGATCGTGGCGCCGCGGTAGAGCGGCGAGGCGAGCGTCAACCGCAGCGCCGACCGACGCGCCACCGGGTCGTCCAACGCCACGTCCACCGGTTCGACGTGCTCCGGAAGTGCCATCCGCCGCTCCCTCCAATCCGTTCGGGGTAGGACCCGGCGAAGATCCCCAGCCAGTCCTGGAACCCCGGGCGCTCCCGCGAGAAGGACACCCCTGGGCCAGGACCCACCCACAGCCGAACGACCCGGCCCTCGCCGCCAGGCTATGGGACCGCAGCACCGAGACGTGGTGGGTCCTGAGGTGTTCGTCGCGCTGGCGGAGCTGATCAACGTCGGCTACCTGCCGTCGGCGGGATCTTCGCCGCCGTGATCGCCGTCATCGCCCTGGGCTTCCGGCTGCAGGTGCTGGGTGCCGTACTCGCCTACCGGGCCGCGTACGTGCTGACCCCGCACGTTGGGCGCCTCGCCGGGCGACTGGCTGTCGCAATCGCACGACGACGGCGGGCTCGGATTGGGTACCGTCAGTCCGAGCACGGTGTTCCCGGCGACGCTGGCCGGGGCCGCGGTCTACCTGAGCCGCGGTCTACCTGAGCCGCACCCGGCTGGAGGCGCCGGCGCCGGCGACGCGCCGTGGCGCGTTAGGGAGACGGAGTTGCCGATGCGGGTGCTGCTGGTTGACGACGAGGTCAGCCTCGCCGAGACGGTCCGCGACGGGCTGCGCGCGGAGGGCTTCACCACCGACCTGACGTTCAACGGCGTGGACGGGTTGTGGGCGGCGACCGAAACCCCGCACGGCGCCTACGACGTGATCGTGCTGGACATCATGCTGCCGGGCCTCAACGGGTACGAGGTGTGCCGCACACTTCGCCAGCGCGAGGTATGGACCCCCATCCTGATGCTGACCGCGAAAGACGGAGAGTACGACCAGGCCGATGCGCTGGACCTGGGCGCCGACGACTACCTGACCAAGCCCTTCTCGTTCGTGGTGCTGGTGGCCCGGTTGCGGGCCTTGATCCGGCGTGGCGCACCCCAGCGCCCGGCGGTGCTCAGCGCGGGCGACCTGAGGCTGGACCCGGCGCGGCGGACGCTCACCCGCGGCCCGGACGAGATCGCGGTGACGCCGCGCGAGTTCGCGTTGCTGGAGTTTCTGTTCCGCAACGTCGGCGACGTGGTGACGAAGACGGCGATCATCGAGAACGTGTGGGATGCCAGCTTCGACGGCGATCCGAACATCATCGAGGTCTACGTGGGCTACCTGCGCAAGAAACTCGATCATCCGTACGGCCGCAGCGCGATCCGGACCATGCGCGGCGTCGGATACCGACTCGACCCCGACGGCGGCTGACCGCAAGTCACGGCGTGGCGGCGTACTGCTCCGGGCCCGGCGGCGGCCCCCGAGCAGTTCGACACCGAGCGGCACGACCGACGGGCGACGATGCCGCCCAGGATCAATTCGATATTGGACGTCACGAAGGCAACCTGACCGATGAAGTACCCGAGCACGGTTGACGCCGACGGCCCAGAGCGTACCGCCGATGATGTTGTACAGATGAGGGTGCGCCGCCAAAGGAACGGTACTTCACAACACGGGTTCGGCTACCCCCCGCCAGGCAGCCGGACCCCGATCGCGGCGCCGCCTCCCGGAGCGTCCGCGATGGTGATGGCGCCGCCGTGGGCGGTGATGATGTCGCGGGCGATGGGCAGGCCGAGCCCGGTTCCGCCGCCGAGCCGGGACCGGT
>JAVHWE010000190.1:0-4650 GCA_032160285.1 Micromonosporaceae bacterium
CATCGAGTCCAACCGCGCCACACCGGTGGACACCCGTTCGGTGGACACGCTGTGGCGCAGACCGAGCGAAGTGATGGGGAGCACCGACACACCGGACTCACCGATGAGGAACGGATACTCGTTCGTACCGTGCAGTGAGCCCCGGTACTTGTGGATTCGCAGCCGTCGGGTGGAGGTCTGCTCGGTGACCCGATGGTCGAGGACGATGACGCAGTCCGACACGTACTCCTCGATGCCGTGGCGGCTCAGCGTCCCTTCGCCCTTTTCCCCGGTGATCACCGCGGTGATGCCCCGCTCCTTGAGCCAACCGAAAAGGCGGTGCAATTCGGCGCGAAGGATCACGCTGTCAGAGAACACGCCGAACAGGGTCTCGAGGGTGTCGATCACGATACGTTTGGCTCCGACGGCATCGATGGACGCGCCGAGCCGCAGGAAGAGCCCGTCGAGGTCCCATTGCCCGCTGACCTCCATGTCCGCGGGGAGCACCGTGATGTGGTCCATTACGAGCCGACCGTCCGTTTCCGCGCCGGCAAGGTCGAATCCCAGGGACGCGAAGTTGGCGATGAGGTCGGGGGTTGATTCCTCGAACGCCACGAATACTCCGGGCTCGTCGAACTGCGTGATGCCGCGAACGAGAAACTCCATGGCGAGCAGCGTCTTACCGCAACCGGCCGGCCCGCAGACGAGAGTCGACCGCCCCCGCGGCAGGCCACCGCCGGTCACCTCGTCGAGGCCGCTGATCCCGGTCGGAGTCTTCGGCAGGCCGCGCAGTCCGGGCGCTGATCCGTTCGGCCCCGATCCGCCATGATCAGCTGTTCGTGCGGATGCCATAGCTCACGTCCTCGCATTCGGGAGGCGTCAAGCGGTACGGGCGACTACTGTGCCGTCGTGCCAACCGGCCCGGGCGTCTCGTGACGATATCCGTCGGTTCCCTCTCGGCAGGTGCGGTACGAAACTGAAGCGAAACGCGCGGACAGAAACAACGAACCTCCGCATGGCGGCAGGCCGCCAACATGTGCGGAAGCGACCGAGTCGGGGGATAGGTGACGTGGGGCGCAGAAGCTGCCAGGCCCCGCGCAACATCCCTCGCCGGCGCAATTTTCGCGTGGGCCAACCCGGGCCACGCCGTCCGCCGCCCGGTGCCCGGAGCCCGGTAGTCGGCGCCCGGCGGTCGGCGCCTGTGCCGGCGGCCCGGTAGCGTCGACGCGATGAACCAAACGCCGGATCGTACGCCTGACGCGGCGCCGATGACCGAGGCCGACCTCACCGCGGAGGTGCTGCTGCGCCTCGACGCCACCCCGGACGCTCGGCTGCGCGAGGTGATGCGGGCGCTCGTGCGTCACCTGCACGCGTTCGCGCGTGAGGTCCGGCTGACCGACGCGGAGTGGCTGGCGGGGGTGCGGTTCCTCACCGCGACCGGCCAGCGCTGCGACCCGGTGCGGCAGGAGTTCATCCTGCTCTCCGATACCCTGGGGCTGTCCTCGCTGGTCGACCTCATCAACCACGCCGGCGACGACCCGGCCGCGACCGAACCGACCATCATCGGTCCCTTCTACGTACCGGGCGCCCCGTGGCGTGACTTCGGCGAATCCATGGTGACCTGGAGCGACACCACCGGCCAGCCGGCGCGGCTGTGCGGGCGGGTGCTCGGTACCGACGGCGCACCCCTGCCCGGTGCGGTGCTGGACCTGTGGCAGAACGACGGCAGCGGCTTCTACGCGGTACAGCAGCCGGACGTCCAGCCGGCGGACAACCTGCGCGGCCGCTACCGTACCGACGACCGGGGCCGCTACGACGTCCGGACGGTCCGACCGGTGCCGTATCCGATTCCCGCCGACGGCCCGGTCGGCCACCTGCTGCGGGCGACCGGCCGTCATCCCTGGCGGGCGGCGCATCTGCACGCCATGGTGAGCGCCGACGGGTACCTGCCGGTGGTCACCCACGTGTTCGACGCGGCCAGCGAGTACCTTGACAGCGACACCGTGTTCGGGGTGAAGGGGTCGCTGGTCAAGCGGTTCGTCGACCAGCCGGACGGCTCGTGCCTGCTGGAACACGACTTCTCGCTGCGACCGGCCTGACACCGCGGTGTCACGAAGCCGTCAGTTGTCGTGGCCCGATATGGCCGTTTCGGCCGATAGTATCGCGCTATGCGACGAATCTTGCTTATGAGCGGTGTCCTTATCGGTGCGCTGGGCCTGGCCGCGCCCGGTGTCGCGGCGCCGATACGGGCGGCCGCCGCCCCGTCGACGTACGCGTACCGCGTCGTGCTCGATGCCACCGGGGGATTCGCCAACCTCCATCAACACTGGGCGGTGGTGCGGTCGACGCCCGGCGCGAACGTGGGCCGGCTGTTCGACACGGTCTCCGGCGGTCGGTTCCGGGCGCTGCGGCCGTCGTACCTTCCGGCGGACCCATGCTGCGACCGCTTCACGTACCGGCTGTCGGTGTCCTACCGCCGTGGACGGACCCGGACCGTCACCACAATGGACGGCACAGCGGCGCCGCCGGTGCTCTGGACGGCCATCAACCTGGTGCGCGGCGTGGCCCCACCCGCGGTCAGCCGCCCGGCAGCGCGTCCATGACCGGAATGGTCAGGCGGGTGACCACGCGGTCGCGACCCGCGTTCTTGGCAAGGTACAGATGGCGGTCGGCTATGGCGAGCAACCCCAGGTCGGTGTCGTCTCCGCTGGCGTCAGCCGTCGCCACGCCGATGCTGACCGTGACCGGCTGATGACCGGTCATCGGACGCCACATATGCGAGCTGACGGCTAGTCGCAGCGCGTCCAGCCGGTTCACCGCGTCCTCGGCCGACAGCCCGGGCAGCACCAGGAGGAATTCCTCACCACCCATCCGGGCCACGAATCCCGACTCGGAGACGGTGGCCGACGCGGCGGTCAGCAGCTGTGCCACCGCGACGAGGACCTGGTCACCGACGGCATGGGAGAACCTGTCATTGATCCTCTTGAAGTGATCCAGGTCGACCAACGCGACCGTCAGCGGACTCCCGCTCGCGGCCGTCCTGGCGATCGCGAGGGGAAGCTGCTCGTCGACGTGGCGACGATTGTGCAGACCGGTCAGCGGGTCGCGGCGGGCCTGTTCGCGGTAGCGCTCGGCATCCTGGCGCGCCTCGGCGGTCTGGAACATCGCCAGGCGGGTATTGGCCTGGGCCTCCTGCTGCATCGAGCGCAGATGCTCGGACGCGGCGTGGAACCGCTTGTACTCCTCGAAGGCGTTCCGGTGGTCGCCGGTTGCCGCGTACAGCTCCGCCTGCTCCGCGAAGACCCGCAATCGCACGCCGGCGAGCTGTCGCTCGTCGCACAGGGTTCGACAACGATCCAGGCTGTACTGCGCCCGATCGTTGGCACCCATCCGCCGTTGGGCGACGGCCAGGGTGAGCGCCGCGTCGGCAAGATCGTGAACCTCGAACCACTGCGGGGCGTTGACCGCCGCCTCCACGGTCTGCTCAGCCTCGGCAAAACGGCCCAGGCTGATCTGGATGTTGGCGATCGTGTCCCGCTCGGTGAGGAGAAACTCCCGTCCCAGCGCTCTCACCACGACGTGCATCCGCATGACGACCGCCCACGCCTTGTGCACCTCGCCGACCTCGTGCTCGGTGTAGGCGAGGTTGTTGAGCACCAGCAACTGTCGGGTCAGATCGCCGGTGGTGACGGCAAGCTCCTCCGCCTTCAGGTAGCGCTCCCGGGCCGCGCCGACGGCACCGCCTTCGGCCAGGGAGTTCGCCAGCCGGATGAGGTGGATCACCCGCAGGCCCGGTGGCGCCGCTTCGTCGAGCAACTCCACCGAGCTGATCGCGTGCTCCAGGCTGGTCCCGTGGTCACCCAGGTAGTGGTACGTCAGCGCCAGGTGGAAGTGGCTGCGGGCCAGCAGGGCCGGGCAGTCGTTGCGCTCCGCCCACCGGTGGATCTCCGAAAAGGTCCGGGCGGCCACGCCCACCTCACCCTTGCGCTGGGACATATCGGCCTGCACCAGGCGTGCCCGGTGCCCGAGGACGACCTCGCCCATCTCGTCGGCGTACCGTTCGACCCGGACGGCCTCGGCCAGGAGGGCGTCGATGTCGTGGCCCTGGTTATTCTCAAGATCGTCCAGATCGATCGCAAGATCGTCGGCGGTGCGCGGCGCGCCGGCGGCCGCGACCGCGGCCGTACCGATCCGCAACTCGCTCACGCCTGCTCTATCGGCAGCGGACGGCGCAACCGCAGAGGATGTCTTGGTGAGGTTCGGGGCTCACCTGCGTACGTTCCCTTCGATTTGGCTTATACCGGACAAAGACCGCTTACCGGTATTGTCCGCAAGCGAGGCCCGGGCGCCGACGCCGCGCCGCAAATGGTCACGCATAGTAGTTCTGGCATGGCGGAAGGTCATCCGGGTCGGCAATTGTGCTGGCCAGGCGGCCGGATTCGGCTCAGCGCCGATGACAGGACGGCTGTCGGTCGCTCACAGTAGTCACATGACACACGACGCGAAGACGGCCCGGTCCGGCTCACGCCGGCCTGGCTGGCAGGCGATGGCGGCGGTCACCACCGCCGTGACGATCGTGGTGTCGCTGACCGTCGCCAGCCCGGCGTCCGCGACGACGAGCGGTTACGCCCAGGCCGCCGCGGTGGCGGACTACTCGTTCCCGGCCACCGG
>JAVHWE010000394.1:0-2812 GCA_032160285.1 Micromonosporaceae bacterium
CGCCGGCAACAGCGGTCACGGTACCGGCAACGGCGGTCACGGTACCGGCACCGGCGGTGGCACGGGCACCGGCGGTACCGGGACCGGGACCGGGGGCGGCACGGGTACCGGCGGCTACGGCGGCGGCACCGGCGCCACCACCGGTGGCGGCACCGGGAACAACGGCTACGGCGGCGGCACCGGCGGGGCGACCGGCAGCGGTACCGCAACCACCGGCGGCGGAACCGGCAGCGGGTCGGGCACCGGTACCGCGACCACGGTGACCGGCACGGGTACGGGCACAGCGGCAGGCGGCGGCACCGTCGCCGCGAGCGGTGGCGGCGGAGCCAACGAGGCCGGCAACGGCATCCTTCCGGTCACCGGTGGTTCGACCGAATCACTCCTCGCGGCCGGAGCCCTCCTGATCGTGGGTGGGGCCGGCGCGATGATCGCGGGTCGGCCCCGGCGTCGTCGGACGCCGACAGCCTGGTGATGCACGAACCTCACCGGTAGAACGAACAGGTCGACGAAAGCGGCGGATACCGGCAGCGGTAACCGCCGCTTTCGTCGGTACCGGCGCGTAAGGTGCCGGTCATGGCAGACGCGCTGGAGATCGACGTGGCTGGCCGGACGATCCGGGTCAGCAGCCCCGATCGGCTCTGCTTCCCGCAGCGGGGGTTCACCAAGCGCGACGTCGTCGAGTACTACCTCGCCGCGGGCGACGCGATCATGCGCGCGCTGCGCGACCGGCCCACCACGCTGCAGCGCTTTCCGGCGGGGGTGGACGGCGAGATGTTCTTTCAGAAGCGCGTACCGACGCGTGGCGTGCCCCCGTGGCTGGACAGCGTCGAGATCACCTTTCCGAGTGGGCGCACCGCCCGGGAGCTGTGCCCGACCGACCTCGCACACGTGCTCTGGGCCGTGCAGATGAACGCCATCGTGTTCCATCCGTGGCCGGTGCGCCGCGCCGGCGTCGACCACCCCGACGAGTTGCGCATCGACCTGGATCCGCAGCCGGGCACCGACTTCACCGACGCCGCCGCGGTCGCCGGCGTCGTCCGGGAGATCTTCGACGAACTGGGCTGGGTCGGCTACCCGAAGACGTCGGGCGGGCGGGGTGTGCACGTGTACCTGCGTATTCAGCCGCGCTGGACGTTCGTCGAGGTGCGGCACGCCGCGATCGCGTTGGCCCGCGAGGTCGAGCGGCGCCGCCCCGACCGGGTCACCACGGCCTGGTGGAAGGAGCAGCGCGGGACCAGGGTGTTCGTCGACTTCAACCAGGCGGCGCGGGACCGGACCATCGCCTGCGCGTACTCGCTGCGCGCGAACCAACGGGCCACCGTGTCGAGCCCGGTCACCTGGGATGAGCTGCCGCGCGTGGAGCCGGACGACTTCGACCTGCGGACCGTACCCGCCCGGCTGGCCACGGGCGTCGCGCCGGACGCCACCATCGACGATGTGGCCCACGACATCACGCCGCTGCTGGACTGGTACGAGCGCGACGGCGGCCAGGACATGCCCTACCCGCCGGACTACCCGAAGATGGCCGGCGAACCGAAACGGGTCCAGCCCAGTCGCGACCGCGACCGCGACCGAACCGCCGAGGTCCCGCCGCCGACCGCCGGTTGACGATCTCGGGGCCATCATCGACGCGTGGATGGCCACGATCACGGAGAGTTCGAGGTGCCCTGACCTCAGAACCCCTACCTGATCACGGAGGCGTCAAGCCTTGGAGGACGGTGATGCCGGCGACGATCAGGCTGGTCACGAACGACAAGCCGATGGCCCAGGCGAACCCCTTGCCGCCTCGGGTGATCGACCGGGCGGGCCGGGACGGCCATGAGCCGGGTCGCCACACCGGTTGCGGCTCCAGCACCAGGTACAGCGGGGCGCCCAGTTGGCCCACCGTGAAGAGCCAGAACCAGGCCCAGCGGTTCGCGTACCGGTGCCGTCGCCGGCCGAGCATGATCAGCAGGGTGGCCAGCCACGCGATACCCGTGGCCGCCTTGAGTGGCCCCGGCACGACCAGGTTCACCCACCAGCCGGAGTCCTGACCGTCGTGGAACTCCACCACGACCGGGTGCCCCGAGGCGTCGACCCGCCCGGTGAGCCATGCCGCCGCCGCCGACTGCGCGGACGGCAGCGTCGTGGAGCCGTCGCTGTTGTCCGGTGCCGACTCCAGCGCGGTCTCCCGCCACCGCCACCAACCGTCGACCCACCGGACCTCCTGCTCGACGGACCGGAACTCGAGATGGGTGACCCGACCCGCGTCGAGGTCCGCGACCAGGTCCGCCTGCTGCCGGTGCGCCGGGTGAGACGCGCCGGCCACGGTGACGGCACCGGCGGCCAGCAGAAGGAACAGGAGCACCCGCAGGCCAGCTCCCCACCGGTCGGCGGTTCGCCAGCCCCCGCCGCCCGGCGGCCCACCGACCGGAGGCCCATCGGCCGGTCCTCCACCGGTCGGTCGCCCATCGACCGGTGGCCCATCGACCGGTGGCCCATCGGCCGGCGCCGACCCGGAGACCGCCATGCCAACTCCCGCCCGTCCGCCGCCACCTCGAGCGGAAGTGTGCCATCCCGGCGCACCCCCGCCCGCCGGCAGGTCAGCGGGCGGGGCAGACGGTCCCCTCGGTGGGGACGGTCAGGCTCACCAGGTACTTGTTGACGGCGTTGGTGATACACGGGGTCTGCGGGTAGGCGGTGTGGCCCTCGCCCTGCCAGGTCAGCACCACGCCGACGCCGAGCATGTCGGCCAGTTTCGGGGTCTGCTCGTACGGGGTTGCCGGGTCACCGGTCGTACCGACCACCACGATCGGCGGCGCGCCGACCGCCT
>JAVHWE010000329.1:0-3079 GCA_032160285.1 Micromonosporaceae bacterium
GTCCGCGGCCGGGACATCGCCATGATCTTCCAGGATCCGATGACCGCGCTCACGCCGGTCTACACGATCGGCTGGCACATCGTCGAGCAGATCCGGGCGCACGAGCCGGTCTCGAAGAAGGTGGCACGCGCCCGGGCGATCGCGCTGCTGGGCGAGGTCGGCATCCCGGACCCGGACCTGCGCATCGACAGCTACCCCCACGAGCTGTCCGGCGGAATGCGCCAGCGGGCCATGATCGCGATGGCGCTGTCCTGCAACCCGCGCCTGCTGATCGCCGACGAACCCACCACCGCGCTCGACGTGACAACGCAGGCGCAGGTCCTTGAGTTGATCCGCCGGCTACGGCGCAAACACGACTCGGCGATCATCATCATCACCCACGACATGGGCGTCATCTCCGAGGTCTCCGACCGGGTGCTCGTCATGTACGGCGGGCGGGCCGTCGAGCAGGGAGCCAAGACGGCTGTCTTCCGCCGACCACGGCACCCCTACACGTGGGGTCTGCTCGACTCGGTGCCCCGGGTGACCGGACCACGGGTACGGCGCCTGCGGGTCATTCCCGGGTCGCCCGGCTCGCCGCTGGACGCACCGACCGGGTGCGCCTTCTCGATGCGGTGCGCGTTGCGCCACGATGCCTGCGACGAGGCACCGGCGCTGTCCGGATACGACGGTCACCTGGACGCCTGCTGGCTGCCGCGCGACGGGCGCGACGAGCTACGCCGCCGGACGACCGCGGCCGTCGGGCCGGTTGCGGCGGTCGGGCCGGTTGCGGCGGTCGGGCCGGTTGCGGCCATTGGGCCGGCCAGGGGGCCGGCGCATGAGCGTGGCGACGTGGCTCCGTGAACGCGCGAGGCGAGCCCCTGCTTCGCGCAACCGGGGTGGTGAAGCAATTCCCGCTGCGGTTCGGCGGCCGGGGCGGTCGCGTCGTACATGCCGTCAACGGGATCTCGATGGAGGTGATGGCCGGTGAAACGGTCGGCATCGTGGGTGAATCGGGTTGCGGCAAGTCGACGTTCGGTCGGTGCCTGGTACGCCTGACCGACCTGACCGACGGCACGGTCGAGTTCAACGGTCGAAACATCACCACCCTGTCCCGGCGGCGGCTGCGCCCGATCCGACGCGACCTGCAGTTCGTTTTCCAGGATCCGTCCGCGACATTGAATCCCCGCCGCCGGGCCGGCGACATCGTGGCAGATCCGTTGCACGTACACGGTTACGGAAACGCCGCCGCGGTCCGGCGCCGAACCGGGGAACTGTTCGACGTCGTCGGGCTGTCGAGGACGTACGTCGACCGGTACCCGCACGAGTTCTCCGGCGGCCAGCGCCAACGCATCGGGATCGCCCGGGCCCTGGCGATGAATCCGCGGCTCATCGTCGCCGACGAACCGGTCTCCGCCCTCGACGTCTCGATCCAGGCGCAGGTGCTCAACCTCTTCGCCGACCTGCAGGACGAGTTCGGCTTGACGTACATCTTCATCGCACACGACCTCGGTGTGGTGCGACACGTCTCCAGCCGGATCGCGGTCATGTACCTCGGCGAAATCGTCGAGCTCGCCGAGGCCGAGTCGCTGTACGCCGGCCCCGCTCACCCGTACGCCGAGGCCCTGCTGTCCGCCGTGCCGCAGATCGACGACGGTACGACACCGCGGCGGGAACGGATCACGCTGGTCGGTGACGTACCGAGCGCCACGGACCGGCCGACCGGCTGCGCGTTCCATCCACGATGCCGGTACGCCCAGGATCGCTGCCGGTTGGAACGGCCAGCCCTCCGCGACATCGCGCCGGGGCGTCAGACCGCCTGTCACTTCCCTCTCCTCGCGCCCGGCGAGGTCGCATCACCTCCCTGACCGTCACCGGGCGACTGCAAATCACCACCCGCCGACGACCATCGGTATCCGCGGCTCCCGACTACGCCGTGGCGGCGCTCTGCATCTCGCTCCCGACGGCGGCCGGGGGCTTGCCGGTGGACTGCTGGATCAACGTGTCGGCGTTCGGTCCGCGGTTCTGCCCGGAGGCGTGCAACGTGGGCAGAAACTCCGCGTTGTGGCAGGTCCGGATGTACCCGAAGAAGTACGCCCTCGTCCGGCAGCCGGCGGGACCGCTGGGGTTCCCCCGTTCGGCAGCTTCCTTATCCCGCGTGTGGTTACACTCAGTAACTATGATCGTGTTTCCATGATCGTCTGTGTATCTTTGTATGTGTCGGGTGATGAGCATGTCTTACCAGTTCAAGGCCCCACCCGGGTGGCCGGTCCCCACTGCAAACTGGACGCCGCCAAACGGCTGGCAGCCAGACCCGCTGTGGCCGCCGGCACCGGCCGAGTGGCAGTTCTGGGTGGCCGCTACTGACCAGGCACCGCGACCAGGAGCACCGGAAAGCCCATCGAGCCAGTACCGGAACTTCGCGCCGCCTGTCTCGAAACCCTCTATCGGCGAGTCCCCGGACACCGTGTTGCATTGGATTCTGCCCACCGGTCGCTCCTGGCAATCCATCGCCTCCGGATACGTGGCGCTGTTCGCGTGGCTGATATGGCCACTTGGCCCTGTGGCACTTGTCCTGGGAGTATGGGCTCTGGTGCGGGCGTCCAGGGACGGCAGCCACGGCAAAGGTCGGGCCGTTTTCGCCGTCGTGATTGGTGTACCCGCCACCGTGATGCTCATCGTGGCACTCAACGTGGTTCTACGAACGAGATAACTGGTCGTTTTCGTTAATGATCTTGAAGCTCGCCGAGCGAAACTCGTTGAAGATAATCGATGTCCGGACGTGAGTTCGTCCTATCGACTGCCTTCTGGCGCCTCAGGATGACAAGTCCACGTTCCGGGCGATGACTGGCGAGTTCGTACACCCTTGATATCGAGGCTGGTCACCACGTACATAACAACGATCCTGTATAGCAGCGGCTG
The DNA here is from genome assembly GCA_032160285.1 of Micromonosporaceae bacterium. Taxonomy (GTDB): domain Bacteria; phylum Actinomycetota; class Actinomycetes; order Mycobacteriales; family Micromonosporaceae; genus Planosporangium. The sequence continues at coordinate 2,902 of JAVHWE010000329.1, forward strand.
TGGCAACGATAAGAAGCGATTACGGATCGGCGCACACCGGCCAGACCCGCTGCGTCGTTCCGGCTGGCCGTTGACCGAGCCCCACCGGCGTGCAGCAGACACGTCATGACACGCGAGTCAGCTTCCGCGGTGCCGCTTGCTTATCCGGCAGACTGTGGCGGTGGCTGATGAACTCCCG
>JAVHWE010000393.1:0-2955 GCA_032160285.1 Micromonosporaceae bacterium
AGCAAGCCGCCGGGCACGATCGAGTGGGAGTGACCGCCGCGCCGACGCGGTGCCGTTAGCGGCGTCGGTTCGCCTCGGACAATTACGCATCGTGATCCTCGCCCCGGCCGGGGGTCCACCCTCGGTCGCGGTGTCGGGGCTGCCGGCGAGCAACGGATGTCGATGGCACCTGTCCGGGCTGGCCATGTCCGGTCGGCAGGTTTCCCTGCTCAGGTCGACCGGCCACGGCCTGAACGATTCCGTGGGCCTGTCCGTACCTCAGGTGGGAGCGGTGTCGAGACTGGAGGTTGCATGGGACAGAGCGGAATCGATACCGGTCTGCTTCATAAGGGTGCTCACAGTGCGTCATACTTTGACCTCACCCGCAGCATGGGTGCGGGCGCCAACATCGTGGACTTCTGCATCCCCTGCAATCCGTACTTTCCGACGCCGGAGATGTTCGCGGCGCTGTCGGCGGATCTGCCGAACATCCTGAAGTACTACCCGAGCGACTCCGCCGCCATCACCGCGAAGTTGGCGAGCGTGCTGGGCCTGCACCCGCAGACGGTGGCGATGGCCAACGGCTCCACGGAGTTGATCACCTGGATCGACCACCTGCTGATCGATCGCAGCGTGGCGGTGCCGATCCCGACCTTCGGCCGGTGGACCGACCAGCCGTTCGAGACCGGCAAGCGGGTCGACATGTACCCCCTGCAGGAGCAGGATAACTTCCGGCTCAATCTGGAGGGCTACTTCCAGTTCATCCGCAAGCGTGGCTCCCGGGTCGCCGTGATCTGCAACGTCAACAATCCGGACGGCGGCTACCTGCCCCGGCTGAGCGTGCTCCGTTTCGTCGACGCGCTCGCCGACCTGGACCTGGTCGTCGTCGACGAGTCGTTCATCGACTTCTCCGACGCCGAGCAGTACCCGTCCGTCGCGCCGGACGCCGCGATCCGGCCCAACGTGGTGGTACTCAAGAGCCTCGGCAAGAACTTCGGCCTGCACGGTATCCGCTTCGGCTACATGGTGGCCAACCCGGCGATCACCAGCAAGATCGCCAAGGCGCTGCCGAAGTGGAACCTCAACTCCCTCGCGGAGAAGGTGGTCTACATGATCGCCGACTACGCGCCCCAGTACGAGGAGAGTCTGCGCCTGCTCAGCCGTGACCGCCGCGGGATGGCCGACGAGCTCAGCCGCATCCCGGGGCTCACCATCTTCCCCTCCCAGGGCAACTTCATCCTGGTCAAGCTGCCGACCACCTGGGGTGGCGTCGAGCTGCGGGACTACCTGGTCGCCAACCACGGTGTCTACACCCGAGAGTGCGGCAACAAGCTGGGCATGAGCAGCCAGTTCATGCGCCTGGTTGTCCGCCCCGCCGCCGATGTCGCCCGCCTGACCAACGGCATTCTCGAGTACGCCCGCCAGCGGCGCGGCAACGAGCGGTCCGAGGTGGACTACGGGCGGTCGTGGAAGGACCCGGCGGTCGAGCCCGACCGCGAGTACGGGCGGCAGCGTAGCCCGCTCGACGCCGAGCCCGACAACCTCCTCATGTACCCGTCCAACCGCACCGGTGGATACCGGGGTCGCCGGTCGGCCGCCGGTTGACCCGGGCGCGGGTCAGCTGAGATCCGCGGCCGACCAGGGTGCCCACCAGCGACGGGTGTCTGTCAGCAATCCGACAGTGCCGTCGGAATGTGCCGTATTTCGGACACAATTTCGCCGTGACGCCCGCTCTTGAGCCCCTTCGCAAAATCGCAGCGTACGGCCTGTGTACGGACCCCGCGGGCCGGTTCCTGCTGGTGCGGGCGTCCAGCCGCTCGGGTACCCCCGGTGCATGGTCGCTACCCGGCGGCGCGGTCGATCACGGCGAACACCCGCTCGACACCGTCGTCCGGGAAACCGCCGCCGAGACCGGCCTGTCCGTGGCCGTCACCGGACTGCGCGACGTGCTGGCCGACATGCGATCGCTGCCGCACCGCGGCGTCACCATCCACACCGACCGCCTCGTTTACGAGGTGTCGATCCGCGGCGGCAACATCCTCGACCGGATCGGCCAGCCCACCGACCTGGCCCGCTGGCACACGCTCGAGGAGGCCGAGCGCCTGCGGCTGCGGCCCTTCACCGCGGCCGCGCTCGGCCTGTCCGGAGCCTCCGCCGACCTGCGGCCCGAGGAGGTACCGGACTTCCCGTCCTTCTACGCCTATCCGGGCCCGGACGGCCTGCACCGCGCGCAGCGTTTCGCCGCGTACGCGATCGCCACCGACCCGGCCGACCGGCTGCTGCTCACCCGCATCGCGCCCGGCTACCCCGGCGCCGGGTGCTGGCACCTGCCCGGCGGCGGCACGGACTACGGCGAGCAGCCCGGCCCAGCCCTGATCCGCGAGCTCGTCGAGGAGACCGGGCAGGCTGGCCGGCTGGTCGAACTGCTCGGCGTGGCCAGCCACCGGGACGCTGCCTCGCTCGGCCCCGAGGGCTACCCGATCGACTGGCACGGCGTACGCGCGTTCTACCGGGTCATCGTCGACGCGCCGACCGACGTGACCGTCCGCGACGTGGGCGGCTCGACGTCCGAGGCCCACTGGATCGACCTCAAACTGGTCGCCGAGATCCGCCCCGACCAGCTCACCGAGGTGACGGCCGAGGCGCTCAGGGCGGCGCGGCTAACGTAGGTGCGGTGAAGATCAGACGCGTCGGCGCGTACGGAATCCTGCGCGACGCCGACGCTCGCGTGCTGCTCGTCCGCAACTCGGACAGCTCCGAGCTACCCGGCCTGTGGGGCCTGCCCGGCGGCGGCGTCGAGCAGGGCGAGCACCCAGACGCCGCCGTCGTGCGCGAGCTGCGCGAGGAGACCGGCCTCGACGTACGGATCACCGGGTTGCACGCGGTCGTGGCGGACGTGCTGCGGCTGCCCAGCTCGGGCGCCCTGGAGCTCACCGACCGGATCGTCTACGACCTCGAGCCGTACGGCGGGAGCCT
>JAVHWE010000454.1:0-5261 GCA_032160285.1 Micromonosporaceae bacterium
TTGATCATTTCCGGTCGGCCCGATATCAGCGCCGAGGAAACTGAAAAGCGGGTCCGTGTCCGGATGAACAGACAGTCGTTACTCACCCAGGACGACCCGCTCGATCTCTGGATCGTGCTCGACGAGGCTGTACTGCATCGTGGAGTGGGTGGGCGTGTGGTGATGCGGGACCAGTTCGATCATCTGTTACGGGTGGCTGAACTTTCCAACGTCACGTTGCAGGTCCTGCCGTTCGCGGCGGGCGCCCACGCCGGGATGGACGGGACGTTCACGATCCTGTTTTACGAGGAGGCCGAGGACCAGAGCCTCGTCTTCGTCTCGAATGCGGCCGGTGGACTCTTCCTGGAAAAAGACGAGGAGCTTCAGCGGTACGCGTTCGTCTTCGATCACTTGCGAGCGAGTGCCCTGGCCCCGGACGAGGCGGTTTCGATGATCGCCGCACTGGCAGAGGAGTTTGTACGTGGAAATGGAAGCCAAGGGTCTCAAGGTCAACCTTGAGGGCGCCGAGTGGCGAAAGAGCGACCGGAGCGGCCCGTACTCGGATAATTGTGTCGAGGTGGCATTCGTCGACAATGCGATCGCCGTACGCGATTCCAAGCATCCGACCGGTCCGGTACTGCTGTTCACGGCCGGCGAGTGGGATGCCTTTGTCGGCGGCGCCAAGGACGGCGAGTTCGACCTGTAGGTAACGACGGGAAGGGCCGCACCGCGTAGGCGGGCGCGGCCCTTCCGCACGCCCACGGGCGGTGGCAACGGTGTACCCCGGCTGCGGCGACGCCCGTGAACCCTCGCCCGTACCCGTTCGGTCGTATCTGCAGACCTCTATATCTATGCAGGTGACTGTTAGGCACATACCCTCTCCTCCAACCGGACACCTTCCGCTGCCGAGAAGCCACGAGCAGCCGGCGGAATGTCCACCAGAGGGAGGAGTGGGAGATGAAGCTCCCAACGGGCGCCACGACGGGACTGGGCACCACCAGTCCCCGCCGGGTGGTCATGCTTGGACTCGTCACCGTCGCGGCCACCGTCGCGGCGCTCACGGCGGGTGGGGTCGCGTCGGCGTCCACCCAGGCCGAGGCCGCCATTCGCAGCGCCGGTACCGGCAGCGTCGTACCCAACAGCTTCGTCGTGAAGTTCAGGTCCACGACCATGCGGGCGAGCGCCGTCGACGCCACGGCACGGGAGCTGACCGGCACCTACGGCGGCCACGTCGGCCGGACGTACCATGCCGCGCTGACCGGCTTCGCGGTCCAGGGACTGACCGAGACGCAGGCGCGGCGGCTGGCCGCCAACCCGGCCGTCGAGTACGTCCAGCGTGACGGCGTGTACACGGCTTCGGCCACGCAGACCGGTGCGACCTGGGGACTGGACCGCATCGACCAGCGCGCGCTGCCGTTGAACCAGACGTACACCTTCCCGACGACCGCGGCGACGGTGCACGCGTACATCATCGACACCGGGATCCGCTTCACGCACACCCAGTTCGCCGGCCGGGCCACCAGCGGGTTCGACGCGGTCGACGGCGGCACCGCGGATGACTGCAACGGCCACGGCACCCACGTCTCCGGTACCGTCGGCGGCTCCACGTTCGGCGTCGCCAAGGGCGTGCAACTCGTCGGCGTCCGGGTGCTGGACTGTACCGGCAGCGGCTCCACGGCCACCGTCACGGCGGGCATCGACTGGGTGACCAGCCACGCGATCAAGCCGGCGGTTGCCAACATGAGCCTCGGCGGCGGCGCGGACCCGACTCTCGACGCGGCGGTCCGGCGGTCCATCCTGTCCGGCGTCACCTACGGCATCGCCGCCGGCAATGAGAACGCCAACGCGTGCCTTGACTCGCCCGCCCGGGTCGCCGAGGCGATCACCGTCGGCGCGACCACCATCACCGACGCGCGCGCCTCGTTCTCCAACATCGGTACCTGCGTGGACATCTTCGCGCCGGGCCAGGCCATCACCTCGTCGTGGCTCACCAACGACACGGCCACCAACACCATCAGCGGAACGTCGATGGCGACGCCGCACGTGGTCGGCGTGGCCGCGCTCATCCTGGCCGCCCACCCGACCTTCACCGCGGCCCAGGTCCGCGACCTCATGGTCGCCAACTCCACCCCCAACGTGGTGCGAGGTGCCGGTACCGGCTCCCCCAACCGTCTGCTCTTCGTCACCCAGTAGCACGCTCGCAACGTCGGGTCCCCCCGTGACCGCTGTGCGCGGTACCGGGGGGACCCCTCGTAGCATCGGACGGTGACCGACGCGAAGATCGAGCTGCACGTCCATCTGGAAGGTACGATCCGGCCGGCGACGCTGCTGGAGATCGCCCGGCGCAACGACCTGCCGCTGCCGGTCGACACCGTCGAGGGGCTGACCGCGCTCTACGAGTTCACCGACTTCCCACACTTCCTCGAGGTGTGGATCCTCACCACCAACTGCCTGCGGACCGCCGACGACTTCCGGCAGGTGGCGGTCGACTACGCGGCCGAGGCGGCCGGCCACGGCGCGGTCTACCTGGAGGCGATCTTCTCCCCGTCGGAGCGGGTGCTGCGCGGCGTGGCGTGGGACGAGATCTTCACCGGGTACACCGACGGCGCGGTCGAGGCGCGCGAACGCTACGGCGTGACGATCCGGTTCACCCCCGACCTGTACCGGGGACTCGACCCCGGTATCGCCGACGAGTGCGCGCGGACCGCCGTCCGCTACCGCGACCGGGGCGTCGTCGGGCTGGGCCTCGGCGGCATGGAGTCGGCGACCCCGGCGACGCTGTACCGGCGGGCCTTCGACATCGCCGTCGACGGCGGCCTGGCGCTGGTGCCGCACGCGGGCGAGGGCGCCGGCGCGGAGTCGGTCCGGGAGGTGCTCGACCTGAAGCCGGCCCGGATCCGGCACGGCATCCGCGCCGTCGAGGACCCCGGCGTACTGGCCGAGATCGCCGACCGGGGTCTGGTGCTGGACGTCTGCCCCACCTCGAACCTGCGGACCCGGGTGGTGGCGAGCCTGGCCGAGCACCCGCTGCCGCGGCTGCGCGCCGCCGGCATCCGCTGCTCGATCAACACCGACGATCCGGCGATGTTCGGTACCGACCTGGGTCGGGAGTACCGGGCCGCGGCCGAACTGGGGGTGTCCGCCGCCGACGCGTACGCGGCCGGGGTCGCCGGTGCGCTGTGCGACGAGGCGACCCGCGATCGGTTGCGGGCGATGGCGGGTACGGCCCGATGACGTTCGGATGAGCCGTCCGGCGCGGCGGGAGCGAGCGCCTCAGACCGGGAAGGTGGCGGGGCGGTCGGTCGCCGGGGCCGGGGGGGTGGCCTTCCACAGCTTCGTGCGCTGCGCGGTCAGCCGGGTCAGGTACGCCGGGTTGAGCAGCAGGTAGCGCCGCCACAGCCGCCCCGGCTCCAGGCCGAGCCGCCACAGCCACTCCAGCCCGTACCGCTGCATCCACGCCGGCGGCTTGCGCAGCTGACCGGCGTGGTAGTCGAAGGCCGCGCCGACGGCGAGCAGCGGCATCCCCAGCAGCGGCCGCATCGCGTACGCGAAGGTCTCCTGACGCGGGCAGCCCAGCCCGACCAGCACGACCCGGGCCCCGGACGCCTTGATCCGGTCCGCGATGTCGACGTCCTCGCCGGCCCGGGCCGCCCGGAACTTCGACGGCTCGGTACCGGCGATCTTCAGCGCCGGGAACATCGCCGCCAGTCGCGGTACCAGCCGGTCGAGTGTTTCCGCCGTCGAGCCGTACAGGTACACCGGAAGCCCGTCGGCGGCGCAGCCGCGCAGGACCTCGAGGGTGAGGGTCGGCCCGTACACACGGTCGGTGAGGCCGGCACCCCACAGCGAGTTGAGTGCCCAGCGCACCGGCTGGCCGTCCGGGGTGACCACGTCGAAGGCGTTGAGCCGGGCGCCGAGCGTGGCGTCGGCGACCCCGGTCATCACGCCGTGCACGGCCAGCGCGGTCAGCGCGAACGGTCGCTGCTCGCGCGCCGCCGCGAGCACCTTGGCGGTCGCCGCCGGGTAGTCGATGACGTCGACCAGTACGCCGAGGACGCTGCGCTTACCCCGATCGATCATGTCGCCGGCACCCACCTGTCGACGTTGGCGTCGTAGATTTCCTGCAGGATCATCGGTACGTCGTACACCTGGGTCCAGCCCGGATAATCGGCCTGGAAGGCGGCGTTGGAGCCGATCCACCACTGATGGTCGCCGACCCGGTTGGCGTCGTGGTACTCGGTGACCATCGGCTGGCCGGTGATCTTCTCGGCGAGCGCGAAGACCTCCAGGTGCGAGCAGTTGGAGTGGCGGCCTCCGCCGAGGTTGTACACCGCCGCCGAGCGGGGCTCGCGGAAGAACTGCTCGAACGCGTTGACCACGTCGTGCGAGTGGATCGCGTCGCGGACCATCTTCCCCTGGTACCCGAAGATCTTGTACGTGCGACGCTCCATGTTGCAGCGCATCACGTACCCGAGGAAGCCGTGCAGTTCGGTGGCGGCGTGCGCCGGGCCGGTCAGGGTGCCGCCCCGGAAACACGCCGTCTTCATGCCGAAGTACCGCCCGTACTCCTGCACCATCACGTCGGCCGCCACCTTCGACGCGCCGAACACCGAGTGCAGGCAGGCGTCGATCGACATGTCCTCGCGGATACCCTGCTCGTACGGGTGGCCCGGCTCGATCTCCCAGCGGGTGGGCAGCTCGACCAGCGGCAGCGAGTTGGGCCGGTCGCCGTACACCTTGTTGGTCGAACAGTGGATCACCGGCGCGTCGATGCAGTGCTCGCGCACGTTCTGCAGCACGTTGAGGGTGCCCACCGCGTTGACGTCGAAGTCGGTCAACGGGTCGCGCAGCGCCCAGTCGTGGCTGGGCTGGGCGGCGGTGTGGATGACCACGGCGATGTCCCGGCCGTACCGGGCGAAGATCTCCCCGAGCCGCTCGCGGTCGCGGATGTCGATGTCATGGTGGCTGTACCCGTCGCCCAGGTCACTGGTCAGCCGCAGCACGTTCCAGGCGGTGGACGCCTCCGGGCCGAAGAACTGCCGGCGCATGTCGTTGTCGATGCCGACCACGTCGAGTCCGAGCGAGGCGAAGTGCCGTACCGCCTCCGACCCGATCAGGCCGGCCGACCCGGTCACCAGTGCGACGCTCACGAGCAACTCCCGACGTTCGGCGGCGTATCAGCCAGAGAGTCTAACGACGCCAGCCCCCACCCGCCGCCGCCCTCACTCACGAGACGACCCGTTGGGGCGGCGCCTGGTTCCCGTCGACGTCGCGGAGTTTGG
>JAVHWE010000469.1:0-5203 GCA_032160285.1 Micromonosporaceae bacterium
TGGGAGTATGGGCTCTGGTGCGGGCGTCCAGGGACGGCAGCCACGGCAAAGGTCGGGCCGTTTTCGCCGTCGTGATTGGTGTACTCGCCACCGTGATGCTCATCGTGGCACTCAACGTGGTTCTACGAACGTGATAGCTGGCCCTTTCGTTAATGATCTTGGAAGATCGCCGAGCGAAACTCGTTGAAGATAATCGATATTCGGACGTGAGTTCGTCCTATCGACCGCCTTCTGGCGCCTCAGGATGACAAGTCCACGTTCCTGGCGATGACTGGCGAGTTTGTACACCTTTGATCTCGCGTCTGGTCACCACGTACATAACAACGAGCCTGTGTAGCAGCGGCTGTGGCAACGATGAGAAGCGATTACGGATCGGCGCACACCCGCCAGACCCGCTGCGTCGTTCCGGCTGGCCGTTGAACGAGCCCCACCGTCGTGCAGCAGACACGTCATGTCACGCGAGTCAGTTTCCGCGGTGCCGTTTGCTTGTCCGGCAGACTGTGGCGGTGGCTGATGAACTCCCGGCGGGCCTATATGAGGTAGTCGTGACCGGGGCCCTCATGGGTCTGCTGTCCAAGACCGACGAGCAACTTGTCAAGCGGCACGGCCTGCGTTCAGTCGATGCCGCCGACCGTATCGCTCAGCTGCTTGCCCGGCAGGTCGAGCGAGCCCTCGACGCCGTACCCGAGTCGGACCGGGTTGCCACCGGCGTCGAAGTGGCACAGCGCCTGCTGGATGCGCTGGACGCGCGGCTGCCGCGGACGGACTCGGCGCGTGAATCGCCGCTGTCGCCGGGGGAGGTCTTGAGCGCGATCGGCGAGAGGCGACCGGACGGTTCTGTCCGCACCGCTGAGCGCCCGCTTATTCCGTTGATGGATACGACGCTGCTCACGAACGCGCCCGGGGAGCCGAGAGTAGGCAGCCAGGTTTTGACGGAGATTGAATCAGCCGACTCCATCGACCTTGTGATGGCTTTCATCCGCACCAGCGGTCTGCTCCCGATGATCGCCGCTCTTCGTGACCATTGTGCGCGGGGCCGGCGGCTGCGAGTGCTGACGACCACGTACACCGGCTCGACCGAAGCGAAGGCGCTCGACCTGCTCACTGACCTCGGCGCCAACGTTCGGGTCTCCTACGACGTGTCGACCACGCGCCTGCACGCCAAAGCGTGGCTGTTCCATCGGCGTACCGCATTCAGCACGGCTTACGTCGGGTCATCCAACCTTACGCACTCCGCCCAGGTGGCCGGGCTGGAGTGGAACGTCCGCGTCTCGGCCGCCCGCAATCCGGACGTTGTCAAGAAGATCGATGCCGTCTTCGAGAGTTACTGGCAGGGCGGCGACTTCGTCCCCTACGCCGAGGCGGAGTTTCTTGAAGCGCTCGAGCGATCGCGCCGGTCGAGCGGGCGCGATGTCGCCGTGCTGAGTCCCCTCGAGGTTCGTCTCGAGCCGTTCCAGGAGCGCATGCTCGAGCTCATTGAGCTGTCGCGCGGGCGCGGGCATCACCGCAATCTGCTGGTGTCGGCGACGGGCACTGGCAAGACGGTCATGGCGGCGGTCGACTATGCCCGCCTTCGCGGCACGCTGCCCCGGGCCCGCCTGCTTTTCGTCGCGCATCGAGCGGAGATTATCGACCAGAGCCTGGCGATGTTTCGCCACGTGATGCGCGACCACGCGTTCGGCGAGAGGTGGGTCGGCGGCGTGCGTCCCACGGCGTTCGACCACGTCTTCGCGTCGGTACAGAGCCTGACGGCGAGCCGGCTCGAGCATCTCGTCGCCGACCACTTCGACGTCATCATCGTCGACGAGTTCCACCATGCCGCGGCGCCATCGTACCGGTTCATCATGGATCAGCTCACGCCCAGGGAGTTACTCGGACTCACTGCGACGCCGGAACGCGCCGATGGCCTGCCGGTCCTGCACTGGTTCGGCGGCCGCATCGCCGCCGAGCTTCGGCTCTGGGACGCGATCGAACAGCACCGACTCGCGCCGTTTGCCTACTACGGCATCCACGACGGTATCGACCTGCGCGATGTGCCCTGGCGCCGCGGACGCGGCTACGACGAAGCGGCCCTGACCAACGTCTACACAAGCGACAAAGCCTGGGCTCGTTTCGTCTACCGCCAGCTTGAGGCGCACGTCGACGACATTTCGACTATCCGGTGCCTAGGATTCTGCGTCAGCGTCGCCCACGCTCGCTTCATGGCAGCACGATTCCAGGAACTCGGCGTCGTCGCTGTGGCGGTCTGGGGGGAGACTCCGGACGCGGATCGCCGATCCGCAATCCGCGACCTGCGCGAAGGAAAAGTCCAGGTCATCTTTTCGGTCGACCTGTTCAACGAGGGCGTCGACGTGCCAAGCGTCGACACCGTTCTCATGCTGCGCCCCACCCAAAGCGCCACGTTGTTTCTGCAACAACTGGGCCGCGGCCTGCGGACCGCCCAAGACAAGACGCTGTGTACCGTGCTCGACTTCGTCGGCATGCACCATCGCGAGTTTCGTTTCGATCAGCGTTACCGTGCGCTCGTCGGCGGAAGCCGTCGCGACCTCGAGCGAGCTGTCACCGAAGGCTTCCCGTTCCTGCCGGCCGGATGCCATATGGAACTCGACAGGGTGGCGCGCGACATCGTTCTCCGCAGCGTCCGCGACGCCGTTCCGTCGCGCTGGCCGGTGAAGGTCGAGGAGCTGCAGGCGCTGGCACGCGATCGGGAGATGGTTACGATGGCCGACTATCTCACCGAGACGGGCCTCGAGGTTGCCGACATCTACGCCGGTGACCGCAGCTGGTCGACGTTGTGCGAGGCCGCCGGTTTGCCGGTGGCGCCGGCCGGGCCGTACGAACAGGCGTTGCGGCGTGGGATCGCGCGCATGCAACACGTTGACGACCACCAGCGCCTTGATGGGTACAGATCGCTGCTGCACCGCACGAGCCGTCCCGAGGTTGATTTGATGAGCGACGTCGAAAAGCGCCTCGCGCGGATGCTCGTGGCCAACCTCGCCAGTCAGGTCATCACAAACAAGACCTCGGTCCAGTCCGCGATTGACCTGCTGTGGGCGCATCGGCAGGTCATCCGTGAACTGCGCGAGCTGTTCCACGTCCTCGGGGATGCGCCTGACCACGTGCAGCAACAGGTGCTGCCGGGCATCCCGCTGCAGGTGCACGGCCGGTACACCCGCATCGAGATTCTCGCGGCCGTCGGCGAGGGAACCGGTACCAAGACACCGCAGTGGCGCGAGGGCGTGTACGACGCGAAGTCAGCCGGCAGTGACCTGCTCGTCTTCACCCTCGACAAGACGAGCGGCGATTTCTCACCGACCACCCGGTATCGCGACTACGCGATCAGCCGCGACCTCGTCCATTGGGAGAGCCAGTCAACCACACGCGCCGACAGTCCGACCGGCCGGCGCTACCGCGAGCATGTTGCGATGAGGCGCTCGATCTTGCTTTTCGCTCGCACCCGCGCCGATGACCGAGCATTCTGGTTCCTCGGGCCCGCCAAGTACGTCCAACACCACGGTGAGCGCCCGATGGCCGTGACGTGGAAACTGTCGACGCCCCTGTCGGGGGATCTGTTCGCCGCATTTGCCGCCGCCGTCGCCTGACCTTGACCTTAGCGAGGACCAGCCAGCTGAAGGGCTGGATCGACCGCCGGTCGTCATCACATTGCGAAAGCCCGCTCGGTGCCTGTGTGGCCGCTCATCATCACGGCGGGAAGGGCAGGCTGGGACGAGTGACGACCAGAAGCACCATTGCCAATACCACCACAGTGGGCGGCCACAGGAATGCGCCGATGATGACTCCGGCCGCCGTCCGAGTACGGTCGTGGCGGGCGTGCCGCATGCCCAACGCCACCAACGCCGTGGCAGTGGCCACGAGCGACAGCTCGGCGTGCATCGGCACCCCGGCGCCCAGGCGTCGCAGACCGGGGACGTGGCGTTCAACCGCGGCGAACAGGACGACCATCGCCAGGTAGATACCCAGTGACTGCAGCGCCCCGACCACAAAGCCGCCCCGTCGATGGGCAGTCATGTACGGGTTGGGCAGCTGATCCACGAATCTCACCGTACCAAGGGGCCTCGAACAGGCGCCCCCGGTGCGCATGGGCTCAGCCGCTGTCGAGTCACTTGGTCGGGAGAACTTCGAGATCACCGACTGCGCTTCACGGGAGCTGACGGCGCGCACCTTCCTGGCCCCACCGGCGGTTAGGCTCGCAGGGGTGACGTCCTTCGCGGTGATCGGCGCCGGGTGGCGGGCCGAGTTCTTCTGGCGGCTCGCCGCGTCCCTACCCGGCCTGACGTGCGTGGGTGCGGTGGTGCGTACCCCGAGGGACCTGCCGGTGGTGGCGTTCGGTTCGCTCGCCGAGTGCGTGGCGGCGACCCGCCCCGACTTCGTGGTCACGGCCGTACCGTGGCCGGCGACCCCCGTGGCGATCACCGGGGCGGTGGCGTGTGGGGTGCCGGTCCTGGCCGAGACTCCGCCCGCGCCGGATCTGCCCGGGCTGCGGGCGCTCTGGGCGGACGTCGGCGGGTCCGGTTTGGTGCAGGTGGCCGAGCAGTACCTGCTGATGCCTTCGCACGCAGCCCGCGCCGCGCTCGTTCGGTCCGGCGTCATCGGTACGCCGACGCAGGTGCAGGTCTCGTCGACCCATCAGTACCATGCGGTGTCGCTCATGCGGGGCCTGCTCGGGGCCGGGCGGGGCGCGGTGACCGTACGGGCGATGCGGACGACCGCCCCGCTGGTCGACCCGTTGACCCGGGCCGGGTGGACCGACGAACCCGACCCGAAGCCGGCCACCACGACCGTCGCCACGATCGACTTCGGCGGCGGCCGGTCGGGCGTCTACGACTTCACCGACAACCAGTGGCACAACCAGCTGCGGTTCCGGCGGATCCTGGTCCGGGGCACGCACGGCGAGCTGCGCGACGACGAGGTGGTCCGGATGGTGGCGGCGCGGACCGTCGTGCGCTCGCCGCTGGTGCGCCGGCAGACCGGCTACGACCTGGACCTCGACGGGTTCGACACGGACCACATCACGGTCGGCGCCGATGTCGTGTACCGCAACCCGTACCCCGGCCGCCGGTGGAATGACGAAGAGGTCGCCATCGCGTCGCTGCTGGAGGGCATGGCCGCGTGGGTACGCGGCGACGGTCCGCCACCGTACCCGCTCGCCGAGGGGGTGCAGGACCACCGGGTCGCGCTGGCG
>JAVHWE010000529.1:0-4552 GCA_032160285.1 Micromonosporaceae bacterium
CCCGGTGACGGTGACCGGGTCGGCCGACGTGCCGGGCGCGACGGTCAACGTCCGCCTGCTCGACCGCGCTGGGCGCGAGATCACCACGGCGTTCACCTCCGCCGGCTGCGGCACCGGCTGCCGCGGCGACTACCGCGTGACGGTCTCCTACCGGCTCGCCGACGAGCAGCCGGGCACCATCGAGGTGTACGCGATCTCGCCGGGGAACGGCTCGCGCACCGACGTCGTCACGGTTGCGGTCACCCTCGCCGCGTCAGCCGGCTGACCGCCCCTCCGTTCACGCCCCCGGCGTGGACCGGCTGAACGCTCCGGTGCGCATCGCCTCCGCGAGCATCGACCGCCAGTCCGGTAGCGGCTCCAGGCCGGCGGCGACCCACCGGTCGTGGCCGAGGACGCTGTAGGCCGGGCGCTTCGCCGGTCGCGGGAACCGGTCGCTGGTGGTCGGGCGTATCCGGTCGGGATCCAGGCCGGCGCCGGCGAACGCCGCGCGGGCCAGGCCGTACCAGGTCGTATCACCGGTGGCGGTCGCGTGGTAGACGCCGGGGGCCACCTCGCCGGCCGCGGCCCGCAGTCCCAACCGCACCAGGCCGGTGGCCAGCGCGTACGACCAGGTGGGCTGGCCGCGCTGGTCGGTGACGACATCGACGTGATCGCGGATCTCGGCCAGCCGCAGCATGGTGGTGACGAAGTTGCGCCCGTGCGCGCCGTACAGCCACGCGGTGCGCACCACGTACCCGCCGGTGGCCAGGACGGGCAGCTCGCCGGCGAGCTTGCTGTGGCCGTACGCGTTGATCGGATCGGTCGGCGCGTCCTCCGGATAGGGCGACGCGGCGTCACCGGCGAAGACGTAGTCGGTGGACAGGTGCAGCAGCCGCGCGCCGGCCTGCGCGCACGACGCGGCGAGAACGCCGACCGCGTCGCCGTTGACCGCCAGCGCCTCGGCGTACGCGGACTCCGCGCCGTCCACATCGGTCCAGGCGGCGGTGTTGACCACCACGTGGTGGCCGCCCACCGCGGCGCGGACCGCGGCCGGGTCCCGCACGTCAAGCTCGGCCCGGCCGGCGGCGGTCACCTGGTGGCCCCCGGCGCGGAGCACCGTCACCAGGTCGCGCCCGAGCATCCCGCCCGCCCCGGTGACCAACCACCGCACGCCGCCGGTCGACGACCCCGCCGGTGACGCACCAACCGCCGACACCGGCCGGGGCGGCGACGTCACGACGCCGGGCGGGACTTCAGCGGCTCCCACCAGGCCCGGTTGTCGCGGTACCAGGCGACCGTCGAGGCGAGCCCGTCCGCCAGGTCGACGGTCGGCACGTACCCGAGCTCCTGGGAGATCTTGGCTATGCTCAGCGAGTACCGTCGGTCGTGGCCCAAGCGGTCGGCGACCGGCTCGACCATCTCCCGGCCGGCGCCGCACGCGGCGAGCAACCGCTCGGTGAGCTCGCGGTTGGTGAGTTCGGTGCCGCCGCCGATGTGGTAGACCTCGCCGGCGCGCCCCTTGGCCAGCACCAGCGCCAGGCCCGCGCAGTGGTCGGCGACGTGCAGCCAGTCGCGGATGTTGCCGCCGTCCCCGTAGAGCGGGACCTTCGCCCCGTCGAGCAGGTTCGTCACGAACAGCGGGATGATCTTCTCCGGAAACTGGTACGGGCCGTAGTTGTTGGAGCAGCGGGTGACCACCGCGTCCAGGCCGTGGGTGCGCACATAGGCCAGCGTCAGCAGGTCGGAGCCGGCCTTGCTGGCCGCGTACGGCGAGCGGGGCGCGAGCGGCCACTCCTCGGTCCAGGAGCCGGTGGCGATCGAGCCGTACACCTCGTCGGTGGACACGTGCAGGAACCGGCCGACCCCGTGGCGCAGGGCCGCGTCGAGCAGGGTCTGGGTGCCTAGCACGTTGGTGACCACGAACGGCCGGGCCCCCGCGATCGACCGGTCGACGTGCGACTCCGCGGCGAAGTGCACGACCGCGTCGTGGCCGGCCATCACCTCGTCGACGGTGCCCGGGTCGCAGATGTCGCCCTCGACGAAGCGCAGCCGGGGGTCGGCGGCGACCGGGTCGAGGTTGGCCCGGTTGCCGGAGTAGGTGAGCTTGTCGAGCACCGTCACGTCGCCGGCGGTCAGGGCCGGGTAGCCCGCACCGAGCAGGGTCCGCACGAAATGGGAACCGATGAACCCGGCGCCGCCGGTGACAAGGAGCCTCACGAGCAACGGAGTCTATCGGAGTCCGGCGGTGGGCGGGCCTGGCCGAAAGCCGACACCGTCCGGGTTCGTGGCCTCGCCGATCACCGGTAGGCTGCGCGGCGTGCGTGGCATCCTTCTCGCGGGTGGAACCGGGTCGCGGCTCTGGCCGATCACCAACGCGGTCAGCAAGCAGCTGATGCCGGTCTTCGACAAGCCGATGGTCTACTATCCGCTGTCCACGCTGATCATGGCCGGGGTCACCGAGATCCTGGTGATCACGACGCCCGAGGACGCCGACCAGTTCCGCCGGCTGCTCGGCGACGGCTCGCGGTTGGGGCTGCGGATCGGGTACGCCGCGCAGCCCCGGCCGGAGGGCATCGCCCAGGCGTTCCTCATCGGCGCGGACTTCATCGGTGACCAGCCGGTCGCGCTGATCCTCGGCGACAACATCTTCCACGGGGTGGGGCTCGGCGCGCAGCTGCGCGACTGCGCGGACGTCGGAGGCGCGCGGATCTTCGCGTACCCGGTGGCGCGACCCCAGGAGTACGGCGTGGTGGAGTTCGACGGCGACGGTCAGGTGCTGTCGATCGAGGAGAAGCCCGAGAAGCCCCGATCCCGGTACGTGGTGCCGGGGCTCTACTTCTACGACAACCGGGTGGTCGACATCGCCCGCCGGCTGGTCCCGAGCGACCGGGGCGAGTTGGAGATCACCGCGGTGAACGAGGCGTACCGCCGCGACGGGCAGCTCACGGTGAGCGTGCTCGACCGGGGTACCGCCTGGTTGGACACCGGTACCTTCAACTCGCTGATGCAGGCGGCCGAGTTCGTGCGGGTCATCGAGGAGCGCCAGGGCCTCAAGATCGGCTGTATCGAGGAGGTCGCCTGGCGGGCCGGCCTCATCGACGACGCGCGGCTGCGGGCGCTGGCGGAGCCGCTGACCCGCAGCGGGTACGGCGACTACCTGCTCGGCCTGCTCGACTGGGGTACGGGACCGGCGTGAAAATCACCGAACTGTCGATCGAGGGCGCATGGCTGGTCGAGCCGGTCCGGCACGCCGACCGGCGCGGGCAGTTCCTGGAGTGGTTCCGCCACGACCTGTTCGAGGCGGCGCTGGGCCACCCGCTGCGGCTGGCCCAGGCCAACATGTCGGTATCGGCGCGGGACTCGGTGCGCGGCATCCACTTCGCCGACGTGCCACCCGGTCAGGCCAAGTACCTCAGCTGCGCCCGCGGCGCGATGCTCGACGTGGTGGTCGACGTCCGGGTCGGCTCGCCCACCTACGGCCGCTGGGAGGCGGTCACCCTCGACGATTCCGACCGCCGCGCGGTGTACCTGCAGGAGGGGCTGGGCCACGGGTTCTGCGCCCTGACCGACGACGCGACCCTCGTGTACCTGGTGTCGCAGACCTACCGCCCCGGCCATGAGTGGACGGTGCACCCGATGGACCCCGAGCTGGCGGTCGACTGGGGGCTGGCCGGGCGGGAGCCGGTGCTGTCGGCCCGCGACGCGGCGGCGCCGACGCTGGCCGAGGCCCGGGCGGCCGGACTCCTGCCCGATTTCGACGCGTGTCGTAGTCACGCTGCGACGCTACGTGCCAGAAAAGATGCGTGACGTCCGCGGCCCGAGTGCGGCGCGAGCGTAGGTTCGGCGGCTAATGTCTGTGCATGGACCGGCGAATCTTCGGACTGGAGACTGAGTACGGGGTGACGTGTACCTACCGTGGACAGCGGCGGCTGTCCCCGGACGAGGTGGCGCGTTACCTGTTCCGCCGGGTCGTGTCGTGGGGGCGTTCCAGCAACGTCTTCCTGCGCAACGGCGCCCGGCTCTACCTCGACGTTGGCTCGCACCCGGAGTACGCGACCCCGGAGTGCGACTCCGTCCCGGACCTGGTCGTCCACGACCGGGCCGGCGAGCGGATCCTGGAGGGCCTGCTCGTCGACGCCGAGAAGCGGCTGCACGACGAGGGCATCGCGGGCGAGATCTACCTGTTCAAGAACAACACCGACTCGGCCGGCAACTCCTACGGGTGCCACGAGAACTACCTGGTGAGCCGGCACGGCGAGTTCGGCCGGCTGGCCGACGTGCTGATCCCGTTCCTGGTCACCCGCCAGCTCATCTGCGGTGCCGGCAAGGTCCTGCAGACACCCCGGGGCGCGGTGTACTGCCTGTCCCAGCGTGCCGAGCACATCTGGGAGGGCGTGTCGAGCGCCACCACCCGGAGCAGGCCGATCATCAACACCCGCGACGAGCCGCACGCCGACGCCGAGCGCTACCGGCGCCTGCATGTGATCGTCGGCGACTCCAACATGAACGAGTGCACCACCCTGCTCAAGGTCGGGTCGGCCGACCTGGTGCTGCAGATGATCGAGCGGGGCAT
>JAVHWE010000551.1:0-19728 GCA_032160285.1 Micromonosporaceae bacterium
TGTCCAAGCCCCGCGCTGTCGCAAGCCCCGCGCTGTCGCAAGCCCCGCGCTGTCCAAGCCCCGCGCTGTCCAAGGCGTCGCGCCGTCCTACGCCCCGCGCCGTCGCCGCGTGGGAGCGGTCTTAAGCGACGCCGGGTTTGACGAACGGCGGCCGGACCAGCTTCATCGGCGAGCGTCGACCCCGGATGTCGACCTCAACCTCGCCACCGTCACCGGGCACGACCTCACCCGCAGCGCCGTCGCCGGACGTGTCGCCGCTGTCGAGGAGGGCGAGGGCGATGCCGACCCGTCGGGTGGGCGAGAAGGTACCGCTGGTCACCTCGCCGACCTGGCGGTCGCCCACGTAGACGGCCATCTGTGGGCGCGGGATCCCGCGGTCGGTCGCCTCCAGGCCACGCAGCGTCCGTCGTGGACCGGCGGCCTTCTCGGCGAGCAGCGCGTCGCGACCCCAGAACCGGGGCTTATCCCAGCCGACCGCCCACCCCAGCCGGGCCTGCACCGGGGTTATCGTCGGCGAGAGGTCCTGGCCGTGCAGCGGGTACCCCATTTCGGTGCGCAGCGTGTCGCGCGCGCCGAGGCCGCACGGGCGGATGCCGTACTCCGCGCCCGCGGCCAGCACGCTGTCCCACAGCGCCGCCGCCCCGCCCGCCGGCGTCACCAGCTCGTACCCGTGTTCGCCGGTGTACCCGGTGCGGCAGACGACGATGTCGCCGACGGCGACGAAACTCATGTACGCGTGGTCGGCGGGCAGGCCGAGCGCGGCCACCACGGCGGCCGACCGCGGGCCCTGCACCGCGAGTACCGCGTACTCGTCGTGGCGGTTCGTCACCGCCACCCCGGCCGGCGCGGCGGCCGCCAACCGGCGGACCACCTCGGCGGTGTTGGCCGCGTTCGGGATCAGAAACACGTCGTCGTCAGCGAACCGGTAGGCGATCAGGTCGTCGATCACCCCGCCGGTCGTCTCGTCGCAGCACAGCGTGTACTGCGCCTGCCCAGCCTTGATGTTGTCGAGATCGTTGCTGAGGGTCGCGTTGACGAGTGCCGCCGCGCCCGGGCCACGAACCGTCGCCTTGCCCAGATGCGACACGTCGAACACGCCGACCGCGGTACGCACGGCGGTGTGCTCGGCGATCACCCCGCCCCCGGCGTACTCCAGCGGCATCCGCCAGCCGCCGAACGCGGCGACCTTCGCACCCAGTGCGGCATGTCGTTGATCCAGCGGCGGGAGGCGGAGCGGAGCGGTCATGCCAGGCAACCTATCGCGGCGATCGGAGTCCCGGTCGGGGGTTCGCCCCCGCCACCGCCGCGCGTCGGTAGCATCGGCCCGGGACGGGCCTGAATCCCAACGGAATCACAGCGGACGGAGACCCTGCGTGACGTCGCTCAATCTGGTGGACACCGACCCTGCGGAGCTGCCGGTCGACGCCGTCGTCATCGGCGTCCACAGCGTCGCGGAACCGGCCGCCGGTGAGTCGCCGCTGCTGCTCGCGTCCGGTGCGGAGAGCATCGCCGCCGCTTTCGAGGGCCGCCTCAGCGAGACGCTGACCCTGCTCGGCGCGACCGGCGCGGCCGGTGAG
This sequence comes from Micromonosporaceae bacterium, assembly GCA_032160285.1. Classification (GTDB taxonomy): domain Bacteria; phylum Actinomycetota; class Actinomycetes; order Mycobacteriales; family Micromonosporaceae; genus Planosporangium. Next base: position 1,578 of record JAVHWE010000551.1, read on the forward strand.
GTGATCAAGCTGGCCACCCTCGGCACGGTGACCGCCCCGTTGGTGGTCGCGGTCGGACTCGGACCGGAGCCGGCCGGTGCCGCCCCGGCGGCCGAGGCGTTGCGCCGGGGGGCCGGGGCGGCGATCCGCAACCTTGCCGGCTCGTCGACGGTGGCGTTGAGCCTGCCGCTGTCCGACGGCGACCCCGCCGACGGCGACGAGGAGGCCATCCGGGCGCTGCGGGCGATCGCCGAGGGTGCGCTGCTCGGCGCGTACCGGTTCGCCGGGTACAAGACGAAGCGGTCGCCGGCCCGCCGCGACCCGGTGGCGACGGTGTCGGTTCACGTGCCGGACGCCGCCGACAAGGCGATGAAGTACGAAGTACGCCGGGCCGTGACCGTGACCTCGGCGGTGCTGCGGGTCCGGGACTGGGTCAACACCGCCCCCAACGACCTGCGACCCCCCGGGTTCGCCGAGGAGATCGCCGAGGCGGCCGCCAAGGTCGGTCTCGAGGTCGAGGTGCTCGACGAGAAGATGCTGAAGAAGGCCGGGTACGGCGGGATCATCGCGGTCGGCCAGGGCTCGAACGCGCCGCCCCGGCTGGTCCGGCTGGCGTACCGACCGAAGGTCACCACCGGCCGTACCGCCGCCCGGGGTACGGGCACCGGTCGGCACGTCGCGCTGGTCGGCAAGGGCATCACCTTCGACAGCGGCGGGGTATCGATCAAGCCGGCCCAGGGCATGTGGGAGATGAAGTCCGACATGGCCGGTGCCGCCGCGGTCGCCGCCACGATGCTGGCCGTCGCCGCGCTGAAACCCGCCGTGGCGGTCACCGCGTACCTGCCGTTGGCCGAGAACATGGTGTCCGGCTCGGCCTACCGGCCGGGCGACGTGGTCCGGATGTACGGCGGTAAGCACATCGAGGTGCTCAACACCGACGCGGAGGGCCGGATGATCCTCGCCGACGCGATTACCCGGGCGGTGGAGGACGAACCGGACTACCTGATCGAGGCGTCGACGCTGACCGGTGGCCAGGTCGTCGCCCTCGGCAAGCGGGTGGCCGGCCTCATGGGCGAGCCGGCGTTCCTGCGACGGGTCGCCGACGTCGGCGACGACGTCGGCGAACCGGGCTGGCCGATGCCGCTCCCCGACGACGTGCGTACCGGAATGGACTCGGAGGTGGCGGACCTGTCCCAGGTCAACGCGGGGATGGACCGGGCCGGGCACATGCTGCAGGGCGGCGTGTTCCTGTCCGAGTTCGTGCCGGCCGACCTGCCCTGGGCGCATATGGACATCGCCGGGCCGGCCTACCACGCCGGTGAGCCGTTCGGGTACTGGACCAAGGGCGGCACCGGGGTTCCGGTCCGGACGCTGGTAGCCCTGATCGAGGACATCGCCGCGAACGGGTGAGCGGCGGTGGGCAGCACAGCCGCGAACGGGTGAGCGGCGCGGGCGTTCAGGCTTGGTCGTTACCGCGCCGGGCATTGTAGTCGCGCATACGCTGGGGGTACCCCACCAGCGCGACGTCGTAGACGGGGATGCCCAGCCGGCGCCCGAACCGCCAGGCGTCGTCCGGGCCGCCGACCCGCCGACGGGTCCATTCACCGTCGTGCGCGATGAGGATCACCGTCGTTTCAGTGACGGTTGTGCGAGGCTCGATGAGCGCCTCGACCCCCCGTCGGGAGCGCACGAACTGTTCCAGATGCTCGATGTCCGCCTGGCTGGTTGCGCGCGTGGCGACGCGCCCCGCCTGCGGGCGTCGGCGAAACAGAGCCACCGACCCGTCCTCCTCACGTCTGCCGCCCCGGCCGGCCGGCTGAGCAAGGGTACGCCGATCGACGGTGTCATTGGGCACCTCGATTCCCGGACCCAGTTCCAAAGTGACAAGATGGCCAAGGATCGTTATAAACTGCGCCGGCCGTCGTGACCGGCCGTGCACCGCCAGGGAGACATACGTGAGCGACCCGAATGCCGGTTACGACGTGGTGGTCCTCGGGGGCGGTAGCGGGGGTTACGCGTGCGCGCTGCGCGCCGCGGAGCTCGACCTGTCGGTCGTCCTGATCGAGAGGGGCAAGGTCGGCGGGACCTGCCTGCACCGCGGCTGCATACCGACCAAGGCGCTGCTGCACGCCGGTGAGGTCGCCGACGCCACCCGCGAGGCCGAGCAGTTCGGCGTGCAGGCCACCTTCCACGGTATCGACATGAAAGCCGTCAACGCGTACAAGGACGGCGTCGTCGCGCGCCTCTACAAGGGCCTCCAGGGTCTGATCAAGTCCCGCACGATCGTGTACGTGGAGGGCGAGGGCCGGCTCGTCGCGCCGAACACGGTCGAGGTCAACGGGGAGCGCTACGTCGGCCGCAACATCGTGCTCGCCACCGGGTCGTACTCGAAATCCCTGCCCGGCCTCGACATCGACGGCGAACGGGTGATCACCTCGGAGCACGCGCTGACGCTCGACCACGTACCCACCTCGGCGGTCATCCTGGGCGGCGGCGTCATCGGCTGCGAGTTCGCGAGTGCGTGGAAGTCGTTCGGCGTCGACGTCACGATCGTGGAGGCACTCCCCCGGCTGATCGCGGCCGAGGACGAGCAGAGTTCGAAGGCACTGGAGCGGGCCTTCCGCAAGCGCGGAATCGCGTTCAAGGTCGGCAAGCCGTTCGAGCAGGTGGAGCGGACCGACTCCGGCGTGAAGGTCAGCATCGCCGGCGGCGAGACGATCGACGCGGAGCTGCTGCTCGTCGCGGTCGGTCGTGGACCGAGCACCGCCGACCTCGGCTACGCCGAACAGGGCGTGCGGATGGACCGCGGATTCGTGCTCGCCGACGACCATCTCCGGACCAACGTGCACGGGGTGTTCGCGGTGGGTGACATCGTCCCCGGGCTCCAGCTGGCCCATCGCGGTTTCCAGCAGGGCATCTTCGTGGCCGAGGAGATCGCCGGCCAGAACCCGCCGGTGATCGACGAGGAGGGCATCCCGCGCGTCACGTACACGGATCCGGAGGTCGCCTCGATGGGCCTGACCGAGGCGAAGGCACGGGAACGGTACGGTGACGCGGTCGAGACGTTCATGTACGACCTCGGCGGCAACGGCAAGAGTCAGATCCTCAAGACGCAGGGCTTCGTCAAGCTGGTACGGGCGCCGGCCGGTCCGGTGGTCGGTCTGCACCTGGTCGGCAGCCGGGTCAGCGAGCTGATCGGTGAGGCTCAGTTGATCTACAACTGGGAGGCGTTCCCGGCGGATGTCGCCCAGTTGATCCACGCCCATCCGACCCAGAGCGAGGCGCTCGGCGAGGCGCACCTGGCGCTGGCCGGCAAGCCACTGCACGTCCATGGTTGATCCAGCCAGTTCCAGCCACATCCGAGGAGTCTGAGAGATGCCGGTATCGGTCACCATGCCGCGGCTCGGCGAGAGTGTCACCGAGGGCACCATCATCCGCTGGTTGAAGCAGGAGGGTGACCGGGTCGAGGCCGACGAGCCCCTGTTGGAGGTCTCCACCGACAAGGTCGACACCGAGATCCCGGCACCCGCGGCCGGGGTGCTGTCCCGCATCGTGGTGCACGAGGACGAAACCGCCGAGGTGGGCAGCGAGCTGGCGATCATCGCCGGGGACGGCGAGTCGGGCGACGACGGTTCAGCCTCCGCCGACGCGGATGCCGTGGCCAACGCCGGCGCGCATGCCCGGGCCGAGACGGCGCAACCGACGCCCGCCCACGCCGGGTCGACCGACGCCGCGGCGGGGGCGACGGACGCCACGGCCGGATCAGCGCAGCCGTCAGACGCGCAGGCTGACACCGCCGACGCGGCCGAGGCGACCGACGCCCAGCGCGGATCGGCGCGACCAACGGACACCCAGGCCGGCTCGGCGGATGCGACGGGTGTCCAGGCCCATGCGGCGGCGGAGCGGGACGCCCAGGGGTCGCCGGACACCGGCGCGTCAGCCGGGAGTCCCGCGCCGACCAGCACGGACGGGCCGCGGGCGGACGGGTCCGGCGGTGGGTCGAACATTTCGGTGCCCATGCCGGCGCTCGGCGAGTCCGTCACCGAGGGCACCGTCATCCGCTGGCTCAAGGCGGTCGGCGACCAGGTCGAGGCCGACGAGCCGCTGCTGGAGGTCTCCACCGACAAGGTGGACACCGAGATTCCGGCCCCGGCCGCCGGCACCCTCCTGGAGATCAAGGTGGGCGAGGACGAGACCGTCGCGGTCGGCGCCGAACTCGCCGTCATCGGCGGTACCGACGGGTCGACCGGGTCGGCGGCGGCCGGGTCCGGGACGCCCACGCAAGGCGCGGCACCCCCGCAAGCCGCCGCCCCGCAAGCCGCCGCCCCGCAAGCCGCGGCCCCGCAAGGCGTCGCGCCGTCCCAACCGGACGGGTCCGCGCGAACCGGCGGCTCCGCTCAAACCGCCGCGCCCACCCAGCCGGCCGCGTCGGTCGAGTCCGCGCCGGCTCCGGAAGCGGGCGCGGGCACCACCGCGCGACCGGCGGTGAACGGCGAGGACTTCGAGGGGTACGTGACACCGCTGGTGCGCCGGCTCGCCGGCGAGCAGGGGGTCGACCTGTCCCGCCTGTCCGGTACCGGGATCGGGGGTCGGATCCGCAAGCAGGACGTCATCGACGCAGCCGATCGGCAGCGCGCCGAGGCCGCCTCGGCGGCCCAGTCCCGAACCGCCGCCCAGCCGGCCGCCGCGCAGTCGGCACCGGGCACCAAGCCGCAGCCCAGCCCGCTGCGCGGCCGTACCGAGAAGTTGACCCGCATCCGCACGATCACCGCGAAGCGGCTGGTCGAGTCGCTGCAGATCTCGGCGCAGCTCACCACCGTCGTCGAGGTCGACGTCACCCGGATCGCCCGGCTGCGCCAGCGGGCCAAGGCGCGGTTCGAGCAGGTACACGGGGCGAAGTTGACCTTTCTGCCGTTCTTCGCGGTGGCGACGGTGGAGGCGCTGCGCGTGCACCCGGAGGTGAACGCGTCGATCGACCTGGACGCCGGGACGGTCACGTACCACGACGCCGAGCACCTGGGCATCGCGGTGGACACCGAGAAGGGCCTGATCGTCCCGGTGATCCAGAACGCCGGTGACCTCAACCTCGCCGGGCTCGCCAAGCGGATCGCCGACCTGGCCCAGCGGGCCCGGTCCAACAAGCTGACCCCGGACGACCTCTCCGGCGGCACGTTCACGCTGACCAATACCGGTAGCCGGGGGGCGCTGTTCGACACCCCGATCATCAACCAGCCCCAGGTCGGCATCCTCGGTACCGGTGCGGTGGTCAAGCGGGCCGTGGTCGTCAGCGACCCGGACCTCGGCGAGATCGTCGCGCCGCGCTCGATGGTGTACCTCGCGCTGTCGTATGACCACCGCCAGGTCGACGGCGCGGACGCGGCCCGGTTCCTGACCACGATCAAGGAGCGGTTGGAGGCCGGCAACTTCGAGGCGGAGCTGGGCCTGTCCGGTACCTGAATCGCCGCGGACCGAACCGACGCAACGTAACGGGGTGCCCGCCCGGGCGCCCCGTTACGCGGTTCACCGGGCCTCTGATCGGGAAGGATCGACGATATGCGCATCCTCATCGCCGGGGCCTCCGGGTTCCTCGGCACCGGGCTGGTCCATAGCCTCACTGACGCCGGCCACCAGGTGCAGCGGCTCGTCCGACGCGAGCCGAGCGATCCGGCGGAGATCCGGTGGAATCCGTCCCGCGGCGAGCTCGACCCGACCGTTGTCGCGGCGACCGACGCGGTGATCAATCTTTCGGGCGCCAATGTCAACGGCCACCGCTGGTCCGAGGCGTACAAGCGGGAACTGTGGGACAGCCGGATCGGCCCGACCGCCACGCTGGCGAAGGCCATCGCCGAGGTCGACAAGCGACCCGCCACCATGATCAGCTCGTCCGCGGTCGGCTTCTACGGCGACACCGGCGACCGGGCCGTCGACGAACAGTCCCCGTCACCGGTCCCGGGCGCCGGGTTCCTCGCCGAGCTGTGCACGCGCTGGGAGGAGGCCACCCGACCGGCCGAGGACGCCGGGGTACGGGTGGTGCACCTCCGTACCGGCTTCCCGCTCGACCGCGACGGCGGGCTGCTGAAGCCGTTGCTGCTGCTGTTCCGCCTCGGCGGCGGGGCCCAACTGGGCAACGGTACGCAGTACCTGCCCTGGATCTCGCGGTACGACTGGGAGGCCGCGACGCGGTTCCTGCTCGACCGCGAGGACCTGGCCGGACCGGTCAACCTGACCGGGCCCGAGCCGGTCACCAACGCCACGTTCACCGCCGCGTTGGCGCACCAGGTCCACCGCCCGGCCCTGCTGCGCGTCCCCAGAATCGGGCTCAAGGTGGTGCTCGGCGAATTCGCCGACGAGGCGCTCGCCAGCCAGCGGGTACGGCCCGGGGTGCTCACCGCCGCCGGCTTCACGTTCCGCCACCCGGACCTCGCGGCCGCGCTGCGCTGGGCCACGGAGCACCGCGACTGACCGGCCGGCCCAGGCTTCCCAGCCTCCTCCCACGAACCGTTGGTACCCTCCACCGGGTGTCGACCACCCAGCAGCGCCGGCCGGCCACCCGCGCCGACGGCGACGCCAGAGCCACCACCGACGGCGACGCCAGCGCCACCAGCACCGACGGCGTCCCCACATCCACCAGCGCCGGACGCGGACCGACCAACCGTCGGCGGGCCGACGCGCTGATGGTGGCGCTGTCGCTCGGATTCACCGCCGTCCTGGTCGGTGGTCTGTGGAGCGACCCGAACCACCGGACGTTCACCATCAACGCCAGCGATCAGGCGCTGTTCGAATGGATGCTGGCGTTCACCGCGGACGCGGTGCGCCACGGGCACGACCCGTTCTGGACCACCCTGCTGAACGCCCCGGGCGGGGCCAACCTGGCCGTCAACACGTCGGAGACGGTGCTGGGCTGCCTGCTGGCGCCGGTCACGCTCCTGTTCGGACCGTCGGTCAGCTACCTCGGGGCGATCACGTTCGCCATCTTCGCCACCCCGGTCGCCTGGTACCTGCTGCTGTCCCGGACCGTCGTCGAGCGCCCGGCGGCGGCCATCGTCGGCGCCCTGTTCTGCGGCTTCGCCCCGGGCCTGGTGTCGCACGCCAACGGCCACCTCAACTTCGCGTCCGGGTACCTGGTGCCGTTGATCGTCTGGCGGGTCGCCGCGATGCGCGAGCCGACCCGGCCGGGCCGGCGGCTACGGAACGGGCTGATCGTGGGGGTGCTGGTCGCCGCCGGGTACTCGCTCGGCGGCGAGACGCTGTTCTTCGCCGCGCTCGGGTGCGCCGTGGTCGCGGCCTGCTGGCTCACGGCCGGCCACCGGGAGCCCCGGTCGCACGTCGTCGCGTTCGGTACCGGGATCGCCATCGCGGCCGGCAGCGCGTTCGTCCTGCTGGGGTACCCGTTGTGGATGCAGTTCTTCGGTACCGGCAGCTTCCACGGCACCGGGTTCAGCCAGTCGATCCACAGTGAGGACCTGCTCGCATACGGCGCGTTCCCGGCCCGGTCGGTGGCTGGGGTGCTGGGGCTGCACGGCAACCTCGCGATCAACCCGACCGAGGAGAACAGCTTCTTCGGCGTACCCGTGCTGGTGGCGGTGATCGCGCTGGCGATGCTGGCGCGGCGGCACGCGGAGGCCGCCCGGCGGCGGCTGGTGACCGCGCTGATCGGCGCGACAGTGATCTTCGTGGTGTTGTCGCTCGGCCCGCATCTGAAGGTCGGCGGCCGTCAGACCTGGCTGCCCCTGCCGTACCTGCTGCTCACGGACGTTCCGCTGTTCGACTCGGCGCTGCCCGGCCGGCTCGCATTGATCGTCACGACGCTGGCCGGCGTGCTGCTCGCGCTGGGCCTGGACCGGCTGCCGGCCGTCCGCCGGCCACGGCTGGCCGCGGTCGCGACCGGGCTCGCGCTGGCGACGATCCTGCCGGTACCGCTGCTGACGATGGACCGCTCCGGCGTACCCCACTTCATCAGCTCCGGCCGCTGGCGCGACTACGTGCGACCCGGTGAAACCCTGGTACCGGTGCCGCCCGCGTCGGACTGGCTGCCGGACGGGCAGCGCTGGCAGACGGCGATGCTCGCGACCGGCGACGGCAGCACGTTCCGCATCCCGGCCGGGTTCTTCCTCGGCCCCGGCGGTCCGGACGGACGCGGCCGGATCGGCCCGGTACCGCGCCCGAGCTTCACCCTGCTCCACGACGTGGCGATCCTCGGCCAACGCCCGCTGACGATCACCCCGGCGATGCGGGCGCAGGCCCGCGCCGACGTCCGGTACTGGGGCGGCAACGTGATCGTGATGCCGGCCGAGCGGGGTACCGGCAACCGCTGGCACGGCCACTACGCCCTGCTGCTGGGGGTGGCGACCGAACTGTACGGCCGACCGACGCTGGTCGACGACGTGTGGCTGTGGCGGGTGAGCTGAGCCTGGCTAGGCTGGCTGGCGTGACGATCCTTCGGACGGTACGCACCGTGCACGGCGGCGTGGTCGACTACCGGACCGCCTGGGCGCAGCAGCGGCGGCTGCACGCGGAGGTGGTGGCCGGCACCGAGCCGGACACCCTGGTCCTTCTGGAGCATCCGAGCGTGTACACGGCCGGCCGGCGGACGAACTCGTGGGACCGGCCGACCGACGGTACCGAGGTGGTGGAGGTCGACCGGGGCGGCCGGATCACCTGGCACGGTCCGGGGCAGCTCGTCGGGTACCCGATCCTGAGGCTGCCCGACCCGATCGACGTCGTCGCCCACGTCCGCCGGATCGAGCAGCTGCTGATCGACGTGTGTGCCTCGCTGGAGCTGCCGACCATCCGGATCGACGGGCGCAGTGGAGTCTGGGTGCCGGCCGACGACCGCGGCCCCGACCGCAAGATCGCCGCGATCGGGGTCCGGGTGGCCCGCGGCGTGACCATGCACGGCTTCGCCCTCAACTGCGACTGCGACCTGCGCGCGTTCGACACGATCGTCCCGTGTGGCATCAGCGATGCCGGGGTCACCTCGCTCTCGGCCGAGCTGGGCCGCAAGGTCACCGTCGCCGCGGCCGAGCCGATTGTCGAACGAATGGTTTCCCTGCTCACCGCCGATCACCGGCCGGCGACGTGAGCCTCGTCGCGCTCACGGCGACCGGGCTGGTACGGGGCGTACGCTGACGATCGTGACCCCAGTCCAGCCGGAGGGCCGGCGGATGCTGCGCATCGAGGCGCGCAACGCCGAGACTCCCATCGAACGCAAGCCGCCGTGGATCAAGGTCCGGGCGACCATGGGCCCGGCATATACGCAGCTGCGCGGCCTGGTCAACCGCGAGGGTCTGCACACGGTCTGCCAGGAGGCCGGTTGCCCCAACATCTACGAGTGTTGGGAGGACCGCGAGGCGACGTTCCTCATCGGCGGCGACCAGTGCACCCGGCGCTGCGACTTCTGCCAGATCGACACCGGCCGGCCGGCCGAGTTCGACGCCGACGAGCCCCGCCGGGTCGCCGAGTCGGTCGCGACGATGGGCCTGCGGTACGCGACGGTCACCGGCGTCGCCCGCGACGATCTTCCCGACGGCGGCGCCTGGCTGTACGCCGAGACGGTCCGCCAGATCCATGCGTTGGTGCCGGGGTGCGGCGTCGAGTTGCTGATCCCGGACTTCAACGCCGAGCCCGGCCAACTCGCCGAGGTGTTCGGCAGCGCGCCGGAGGTACTCGCCCACAACGTCGAGACCGTGCCGCGCATCTTCAAGCGGATCCGGCCGGGCTTTCGGTACGAGCGGTCGCTCGACGTGATCGCCCAGGCCCGCGCCGCCGGCCTGGTGACCAAGTCCAATCTGATCCTCGGCCTTGGCGAGGAGCGCGACGAAATCTCGCAGGCGCTGCGCGATCTGTCCGCCGCGGGGTGCGAGCTGTTGACGATCACCCAGTACCTGCGGCCGTCCACCCGTCACCACCCGGTGCAGCGGTGGGTGCGGCCGGAGGAGTTCGTGGAACTACGCGAGGAGGCCGCGTCGGTGGGCTTCGCCGGGGTGATGAGCGGCCCGCTGGTGCGCTCCAGTTACCGCGCCGGCCGGCTGTACCGGCAGGCGGTCGACGCCCGAACCGGCGCCCGCGCTTCCGCCTGAGCGGGCACTACACTCGGCGCCATGGCCACCGCCCCGGAGAAGGTAAAGTTCCTCGATCGCATCAAGCAGATCGGTACCGTGTTCTCGTTCACCGCCAAGCGGGACAAGCTGTTCCTCCCGCTGGTGGCGGTCGGGGTGCTGGTGCCACTGATCGCGGCGGCCGTGGCAGTGGCGGTAGGGCTCGGCTGGGCATGGGCCGGGGTCGGTGTGCTCGGCGCGCTGCTGGCCGTGATGATCATCCTGAACCTGCGCTCCAACAAGGCGATGATGGCCGAGATGGCCGGTCAGCCGGGGGCGGCGGCGGCCATCGTCGAGAACATGCGCGGCGACTGGCGGGTCAAGCAGGCGGTTCAGTACACCGGACAGTTCGACATGGTGCATCTCGTGGTCGGCCGGCCCGGGGTGATCCTGCTCGGCGAGGGCAACCCGCAGAAGGTCGGGCAGCTGCTCGGCCAGGAGAAGCGGCGCCTCGCCAAGGTCATCGGCAGCGCGGAGATGCGGGACTTCATCATCGGCGACGGCGAGGGCCAGGTGCCGTTGAACAAGCTTCGCAACACCCTGACCAGGCTTCCCCGTACGGTCAGTGCCAAGGAGGTCAACGCGCTGGACCAGCGGCTGAAGGCGCTGACGGCCCGCCCGCAGATGCCGAAGGGTCAGATCCCGAAGAACATGCGCCCGCCGTCGCTGGGCCGGGTGTCCCGCCGCGGCCGCTAGCCCGCGGGCGGGCGGGTGTCGATCACGATCGAGCCGGCCGCGCGGTCGTGCCAGCCGCGCCGCTGCCGGTTCATGATCAGCGCCGGTACGAGCAGTGCCAGCAGGACACCGCGCAGCAGCGCCCGTGGGATCCCGATCGTGCCCCCGTCGGGGTACGACACGCAGGCGATCCGGGTCACCCGCATGCCCGGGGTCTGGCGGAACAGCCCGACGAAGAACCCGTACTCGACGATCAGCACAAACGGCGCCCAGTTGTTCGGCAGCGGCGCGACCAGCCCGGCGATCAGCACGCACAGCAGCCAGTCGACCAGCAGCGCGCCGAACCGGCGCAGCAGCGTCGGTACCGGCGACTCCACCGGCGCGCCGGCGACCTCGCCGGGGGCCGCGAACCCACCCCGTTCCCGCCGTGCCATCATGGTTTACCAGCCTATTCGGCCGCGCACGGAGTTCCGCGACGGGTACCCTCGACCCGCGCGCCAGCCCCGGCCGGGCGCCCCGGTTGGAGTATCGACACGAGATCATCGCCGGAAACATGGCGGAAACAATCGAGACACGACAGGGCAACGCCACCGCTCTAGCGTCGCGCCTAGCCTGTCACCGTAGCGCTACCGATATGTGCCACTCAGCCTGGAGGACGTGTGTTCGCCAATTCCGAGGAGCTTCTGCGATACCTCAAAGACGAGGACGTCCGCTTCATCGACGTACGATTCTGCGACCTGCCCGGGGTTATGCAGCACTTCAACGTCCCGGTCGAGTCTTTCGATGACAAGATCTTCAGCGATGGTCTCGCCTTCGACGGTTCGTCGATCCGCGGCTTCCAGCAGATCCACGAGTCGGACATGCTGCTGCTGCCCGACGCGTCGTCCGCGTTCATCGACCCGTTCCGGGTGGAGAAGACCCTCGCGCTGAACTTCTTCATCCACGACCCGTTCACCCGCGAGGCCTACAGCCGCGACCCGCGCAACGTCGCCAAGAAGGCGGAGGCGTACCTGGCCGCGAGCGGTATCGCCGACACCGCCTACTTCGGCGCCGAGGCGGAGTTCTACATCTTCGACTCGATCCGGCACTCCACCGCCGCGCACGAGGCGTACTACCACATCGACTCGATCGAGGGCTGGTGGAACACCGGGCGCGAGGAGGAGGGCGGCAACCAGGGCTACAAGACCGCGTACAAGGGCGGCTACTTCCCGGTCCCGCCGGTCGACCACTACGCCGACCTGCGCGACCAGATCGTGCGTCGGCTCATCGATGTGGGCCTCACCGTCGAGCGGTCCCACCACGAGGTCGGCACCGCGGGTCAGGCTGAGATCAACTACAAGTTCTCCACGCTGCTGCACGCCGGCGACCAGATGCAACTGTTCAAGTACGTGGTGAAGAACACCGCCTGGCACGCGGGCAAGACGGCCACCTTCATGCCGAAGCCGCTGTTCGGTGACAACGGTTCGGGCATGCACACCCACCAGTCGCTCTGGCAGGGCGGCGAGCCCCTGTTCTACGACGAGACCGGCTACGGCGGACTGTCCGACACCGCCAGGTGGTACATCGGCGGGCTGCTGCACCACGCGCCGTCGCTGCTGGCGTTCACCAACCCGACCGTCAACTCCTACCGCAGGCTGGTGCCGGGCTTCGAGGCGCCGGTCAACCTCGTGTACTCGCAGCGCAACCGCTCCGCCTGTACCCGGATCCCGGTCACCGGCACGAACGCGAAGGCCAAGCGGGTCGAGTTCCGGGTGCCGGACCCGTCCGCGAACGTGTACCTGGCGTTCTCGGCGATGATGATGGCCGGCCTGGAGGGCATCAAGTCCAAGATCGAGCCGCCGGACCCGATCGACAAGGACCTGTACGACCTGCCGCCGGAGGAGTTCGCCAACGTCAAGGTGGTGCCGGGCTCACTCGAGGGTGTCCTCGACTCGCTCGAGGCCGACCACGAGTACCTGCTCGAAGGGGGGGTCTTCACCCCCGACCTGATCTCGACCTGGATCGACTACAAGCGGGCCAACGAGATCGACCCGGTCCGGCTGCGCCCCACCCCGCATGAATTCGCCATGTACTACGACGTCTGAGCAAGCCCGGCGCAATCTGAGGAACGGCGGTCATGTCCGGCCCAGCCGGCGTGGCCGCCGTTTCCCTGTGGCCCACTGTGTCGTCGACCAGCGAACGGATCCCGAATCGGCGATGCCGAGGAACTCCGTACATCTGGACCTGGTCAGGCCGCCCGGTGGACAAGAGCATCGATGACGCGGCGCACATCGGCCAACCGAACCGTAGCCGACTCATCGATGCTCGACAGGCCGGCCTCGACCAGGTCGCGGATAACCTCGCTCGGCGTACATCCGCGCCGGGCCGCTTCAGCCATCAGTCGCTCGGTCAGTTCCCGGGAGAACCGAACCGACTGGACGACCGAGACGCTGCGCGGACGGTCCTCGACCTGAGCGCCCGACCAGTCCCGGTCCTCCAGCGCCGCCGCCCGCTCGTCGAACGTGCTCATCGCCGATCCCCTCTCATCCGTACCATGACCGCAATCTCGTCATCAGCGAGATAGCGCGCCCCGGTTACGGTGTACTCGTCGTCATCGCCTTCCACCAGTGCCACCGCCAACCACGATCCGTCCCGGTCCTGGCCGGCGATCTGAAGGCTCGCCCCGATGTGGCGGCGGACCCGGAACCCTCCGTACAGCACATCCATCACCGACAGCGGGCTCACGTGCGCCTTGGCTAGGTTTGCGTACGTCCGCTCGGCAAATGCGTAGACCTCCTCCGGCATGCCACCAGCGTACGACAACTGTATACACCGCTCTACCCGTGCCGAGACGCCGGGCCTTAGTTCGCCATGTACGACGACGTCTAAACATGCCTGAACCGGGCCCGCCGATCCATCGGCGGGCCCGGTCTCGTCGCTGACCTCGGGCGGGAGTTCGACCGCGGGGAGTCGGTCAGGCTTTCACCGCGTCGATGACCTTCTTCATCGCGCCGGGCTGGGTCGGTCTGCGGGGCGCGTCCGGGCGCATGTCCTGCATGGTCTTGCCGAGCGCCTGCAGCTCCTTGCGGCTCATCCCCTCGCGTACCTTCGGAAACCAGTCCTGCTCCTCCTCCTCGATGTGGTGGCGGACGCTCTCGATGAGCACCGTCGTCTTCGCGTCGAACCGCTCGTCGCCGGGTTTCATCGCGGCCAGCTCCAGGCAGAGCACATCGGCGACGTGGTGCTCCTCGTAGGACTCCAGCACGTCGTCGTCGAGGTCCGGCAGCGCCTTGCGGACCGACGGGTACATGACCTCGTTCTCCAGGTACGTGTGGACCGTGAGTTCCTCGAGGATCTGGTCGACGATCTTGCCTTTCGCCACCGTGGCACCGTCACCGGCCCGCTCGAATTCGCTGAACAGCTTACGGATCCGCTTGTGGTCTTCTTTGAGGACAACTATGGCGTCAGTCGACATCAGGGCCCCTTCCAGCCAGGTATGACCCTGGCCTTATTCCCTCGGCCGCCGATCCGAAACGAGCCCCGACGACACCGTGTACCGGCCGGGAACGGTGGTATCGAGCGTCGTCCAGCGGCCGGTGGCGGCCAGCGTCGCGGGTGCCGGGCCGTCGACGGTGAGCCAGCGCGACCACCGCAGCCGGACCAGGGCGGTACCGGGGTGCTCCACGTCGATGGTCAGCGCCCCGTTGGTGGAGCCGATGAGGGTGGCGCCGTCGACCACCGCCGGTTCGCCGGCCACCTCGTACAGCACCCAGTGCCCGCCGCGCCACACCTCGGACAGGTAGGGCAGGCCGCCCCGGACCAGCTTCACCTCGGACCGGCCTACCCAGGACGGCTCGGCGTCGGCGACCGCGACGTAGCGCACACCGTTGTCGGCGAGCCAGGCCTGGTACCGGTCCGCCGTGAGGCCCCCGTCGAAGAACAACCGGTTGCGCGCCAGGTCGACCTGGCGCAGCCAGCCGCGCGCCACCGGCGTGGCGTACGCGGCCTCCCAGTAGTCGCGGGTCGGCGGTACCTCGATCCGGCCGACCGGCTGCCGCCGGTCCAGCTCGGCGCGCAGCGGCGCGAAGTACGACCGCTGCGCGGTGGGGTTGCCGGCGTCACGCAGATCGCCCAGGTTCACCGGCGGCTGCCACGCCGCGAGCGCAACCAGCGCCGCCGCCAGCACCAGCCCCGGCGACCGGCCCGGGCGGCCCCAACGGAGCGGCTCGGCGTACGCCGCCACCACGGGCAACGCGAACATGGTGGCCAGCCGGGTGGCGTTGAGCCCGACCGGCGTGTGCACCGCGAAGGCGGCGAGGACCCCGGCCGCCGACAGCACCGCCCCGATCCGTACCGGCGGCCGGCGTACCACCACGGCCACGGCGAGACTCGCCACCACGGCGTGCACCAGGTCGGCCCGGCTGATGTTCATCCAGCCACCCTCGCCGAACAGCAACGCGTTGACGGCCAACGGCACCGCGGCCGCCACCGCGACCAGCAGCGCCGCCGCCCCCGACCCGGTGGAAGGCGCCGACGCCGGTCCCGCTGTCCCGAGGCTGGTCACGCCCGCTGGTACGGATGTTCGCCCGGCCGGGGCACTTCCCGCGCCGGTTGCGTCCCGCGCCCCGCCGCGGTCACCGAAGCGGGCGGATGCGAGCAGGGCGACCGCGCCGAGGCCGACGAAGAGACCGGCCACCGGGCTGGCGGCGCTGGCCAGCAGTGCCCCGGCGGCGCCCCCGGCGAGCCGCACCCACTGCCGGGAAGCGGTCAGCGCGAGCAGGGCGAGCAGCCCGAACGCCACCCCCACCGCGTACGTGGTCCGCCCCGAGACGAGGTTGCCGGCAATGCAGGCCGCGCCGAGCAGGCCGCCCAGCATCGGCCGGACCGCGTCGGTACGCGTCAGCAGGCCGGCGAACGCCAGCGCCGACACGACCAGGGCCAGCGCACCGGTCGGCCCCACCCCCAACAGTGCCATCAGCCCCGGCGTCAGCAGGCTGTACCCGTACTGCACCGTCCCGCCGTACCAGCCCAGGTCGATCGGGGCCGCCCCGTACCGGGCGACGAACGCCGCCCTGGCGACCTGGGCCGACAGGTCGGTACCCATCGGCGGCGCGAGCAGGTACGCCACGGCGAGCAGCAGCGCGAGGCCACCCGCGGCGAGCAGCGGCGCACGGCCCCCGGCGGCGGCCGGACCGACGAACCTAGCCCGCATCGAAGACCCGGTCCACGACCTGCCTGGCTCGCCGCGTCGTGCGCAGGTACTCGTCGACGAACTTCTGCGGGTCGGCGTTCGCCGGTCGGCCAAGTACGTGTACCACACCGGCCAGGTCTATGCCGTGGCTCGGCAGCTGGTCGACCGGGCGGCCGCGTACCAGGGTCAGCGCGTTGCGGACCCGGGTCGCCAGGCGCCACGCGGCGGCGAGTTCCGCGGCGTCGCCCGGCTCGACCAGGCCCGCCCCAGCGGCGGCGGTCAGCGCGGCCAGGGTACGGGTGGTGCGCAGGCCGGCGACGCGGTGGCCGTACCGCAACTGGAGCAGCTGCACGGTCCACTCGACGTCGGCGAGGCCGCCGCGGCCGAGCTTGGTGTGGGTGGACGGGTCGGCGCCGCGGGGCATCCGCTCGGTGTCGACCCGCGCCTTGATCCGCCGGATCTCGGTGACCTGCTCCCGGGACAGGCCACTGGCGGGGTACCGCACCCGGTCGGCGAGGGCGAGGAACCGGCCGCCGAGCGCCGCGTCGCCGGCCACGTACCGGGCCCGCAGCAGCGCCTGCGACTCCCACACCTTCGACCAGCGGGCGTAGTAACGCCGGTACGCGTCGAGGCTGCGTACCAGCGGACCCTCGCGGCCCTCGGGGCGCAGGTCGGCATCGACGCCGAGCGGCGGGTCGGGCGACGGCATGGCCAGCAGCCGGCGCAGGTCCTCGGCGACGGCGTGGGCCGCGCCGCTCGCCGCGTCGTCGGGCATGCCCGCGCTCGGCTCGTACACGAACAGCACATCCGCATCCGACGGGTAGCTCATCTCGGCCCCGCCGAGGCGCCCCATTCCGATGATCGTGATGGGCAGCTTGACCTGATTGGCGACGGCGAGCGCGGCGGCCAGCGTCGCGTCGGTGACCCAGGCGAGCGCGTCGCCGACCTGGTCGATGTCGACGCGTCCGAGCAGGTCGGCGGCGGCGATGCGGAACAGCTCCCGCCGGCGAAGCGACCGGATGGCCGAGATCGCGGTGGCCGGGTCGCCGTGTCGGGCCGCGGCGGCGATGAAGCCGTCGTAGAGCGTCTCGGTGCTCCGGGGGACCAGTTCGGCGTCGTCGGCCAGCAGCCGCAGCGCCTCCGGATCGCGGGCGAGCAGGTCGGTGACGTACCGCGACGAGCTGAGCAACTTGGCCAGGCGCAGCGCGACCGGGCCGGAGTCGCGCAGCAGTCGCAGGTACCAGGGGGTCGCGCCGAGGGAGTCGGAGACCTGGCGGTAGGCCAGCAGGCCCCGGTCCGGCTCCGGCGCGTCGGCGAACTCGCTGAGCAGCACCGGCAGCAGCGTGCGCTGGATCGCCGCGGTACGCGACACCCCGCCGGTGAGGGCCTGGATATGGCGCAGCGCACCCGGTGGGTCGGAAAATCCGAGGGTACGCAGGCGCAGTCCGGCCGATTCGGGCGTGAGTCGCAGCTCCTCCGAGGAGACCCGGGCGACCGCCTCCAGCAGCGGCCGGTACAGCAGCTTGGCGTGCAGCCGCCGGACGTTGCCGGCGTGGCGGACCCAGTCGGCCGAGAACGCCTCGACCGCGTCGCGGCGGGCATCGGCCCGGTACCCGAGGGCCTGCGCGAGCCAGCGCAGCGCCCCCGGTTCGGCCGGGACGGTGTGGGTACGCCGGAGCCGTTGCAACTGGAGCCGATGCTCGACGGTGCGCAGGAACCGGTACGCCCGGCCGAGCGAGTTCCCGTCGACGCGACCCACGTACCCGCCGTCGGTCAACGCCTGCAGCGCCTCCAGAGTGGACGGTGACCGTAGCGTCTCGTCGACCCGGCCGTGTACCAGCTGGAGCAGTTGCACGGCGAACTCGATGTCGCGCAGGCCGCCCGGCCCGCGCTTGATCTCGCGGTCCAACTCCCCCCTCGGTACCGCGTCGACGATCCGCCGTCGCATCGACCGGACGTCGTCGACGGCCTCGGGCCGTTCGGCGGCGTGCCAGACCAGAGGTTGCAGCGCGACCAGCCACTGGGTGCCCAACGCGGCGTCGCCGGCGGCCGGCCGGGCCTTCAGCAGGGCCTGGAACTCCCAGGTCTTGGCCCATCGCCCGTAGTAGGCGACGTGCGATTCGAGGGTTCTGACCAGGGCGCCCTGCTTGCCCTCGGGCCGGAGCGCCGCATCGACCTCGAAGAAGGCGTCGTTGGCGAACCGCATCAGCTCGCCTGCGACGCGCGTGGT
>JAVHWE010000577.1:0-3113 GCA_032160285.1 Micromonosporaceae bacterium
CGGCGTCCTTGCCCAGGTTGACGGCGATCTCGCTGCCCGCGCCGGCGCCCTGGGACTCGCCCAGCCGCCAGTACGACTC
This sequence comes from Micromonosporaceae bacterium, assembly GCA_032160285.1. Taxonomy (GTDB): domain Bacteria; phylum Actinomycetota; class Actinomycetes; order Mycobacteriales; family Micromonosporaceae; genus Planosporangium. Next base: position 80 of record JAVHWE010000577.1, read on the forward strand.
CGGCTTGGAGTCCAGCACGGCGGTGCGGTAGTGCGAGCCGGTGGTGTAGGTGTAGGTGGTGCACGTCGTATCGGGCGCGCAGACCTTGGTGAGCTTATCCCCGTCGTAGGTGTACGCCCACGTCAACGCCGTGCCACCGACCGGATCGGTGGAGACGCTGGTGACGTGGTTACCGGTCCACGTGAACCGCAGCGATCGGCCGGCCGTGTTGGTCTGGCTGTTGGACACCTGGGCCTTAGCCAGTTTGCCGTTCATCACGTCGTACGTGAGGATCACCGACCGGCCGTCCACGTCATTGATCTTCGTCAGCCGCGACCCGCCGAACTGGTACCCGCTGCCCGACCTGTCCAGCAGCTGCCACACCGCGCCGTTCACGGTCAACGATGCCGTACGCCCGGACGGCGCGGCGTACGTACCGTCGGGGTTCCTGCCGAACCGCACCTGCTGCCCGTCCGGGTAGGTCACCACGACGTTGCCGGACCCGTCGTCGTCGGCTACCAGTCGCATGTCGTACCGGCTGGTCCAGCCCGCGCCGAATGCGGCGTCCCGGCGCGGGTCGAGGCTGTTGTATGTGCGCACCACGGCCAACTCGGCGCTCGCCGTGGTCGGCGACGCATCCACCGCGGCGGTGGTGAAGTTACCCACCTGCGCGTCGAACTCCTTGTCCTGTGACCCGTACGGGGCGGCCGCGATCCGGGACGTGATGTCCGGCTGCGGTACCTCGGCCAGCACCGCCGAGTACGGCGAGGCGACCTCGGTGGTGGCATCCTTGACGAACACCCGCCATAGGTAGGTTCTGCTCCACGACAGCCGGCCGGCCGGCACGGTCCACGCCGTGCTGGCCTGGTAGCCGGAGTTTGTGCAGGTGACCGGGTTGCCCGAGCCGTCCCGTTCGCACACCTCGAACTTGTACTGCAGGCTCGAGCCCGGCGGGGCATCGATGTCCAGTGCCCGGCCCCACAGCTGCGGGGTCAGCGTCGGCGCCTGGTACCCGTTGGGCGGGTACAGCTCCTTCACCACCGGCGGAATGTCGAAGATCTGAAGCACGATCCGACCCGGCGGCACCTGGTGATCGGTGAAGACCTGCCCACCGGAGTGCACCATCGTGAAGTCGAGGAAGTACCTGCCCGGCGGCATTGCCTTGATCGTCGCGTCCAGGGTGACCCGGCCACCACGGGCGACCGCGGAGGTCAGGTTGGCCGACCGTTGCTGCCCCACGGCCACACCGGTATCGGTGTTGTAGGCGCGGTAGGCGAGGTAGTAATCGGCCGGCGACCACGCCTCGGCGCCGAGGTTCGTCACGGTGACCTGCACCTTGCCCGCCTGGTTCTGCAGCACGGGCGGATCCGGCACCGGGTTTGGGATCTCATACGACGCGTTGTAGGGGCTGTGCGTCACGTACAGCTTCGGCGGGTTCGCCGTGCCGCTGCCCGCGAACACCTTCCACGCCGACGTGTCACCGTCCGACGCCCGCAGGGAGAGCCCGAAGTTGGGCTGCTCGCCGTTTACCCACCGCTGGACCAGCGAGGTCCCGCCGCCGCCGAGGTCGAACAGCTCCGCCGAGGCGGGACACCCCGACACCGAATGGCCGTCGGCGATGAAGCCGTGCGCGAACGACCGCGAGGCAACCGCGCCGCCCACCGCCGGACCCGGGTACGCCTGTCCGGGACCCGCCGTCCACGCGACGGTCACCGGATGCACGCTGACCGGCCGGGCCTGGCAGGAGGGAGAGTCGTAGTTCACCGCCTGCAGCTGGACACCGTAGATCGTGTGATTCTGTAGCCGACCGACCAGGCTGTCGAACTTGAGGTAGGACGCCGCCGGGGCCCCACCCGACCTGCCGACCAGCAACTGCGCGCTGCCGGCGGCGGAGCTGCTGCCGTGGACGTACATGCTGCTGTCGGCCGAACCGGAGTCCACCGGCGGGCCCACGCTGGGGTCGACCTCGACCGGGAAGCGCCGAGCCGGATCGCGCAGCCAGGATGGGTCCAGGGTCACCTCAAGCGCCGGCCGACCCGCGGTCTCGACCAGCCGATACCGGACGCCGTCGGATGTCGCCGGTCCGCCGTCAACGGTGCCGGCGTCCCGCATGTAGCCGGCCGGGATGACCGCACGTGTGCGGCCCTTCTGGTCGACAAGCAACACCTGCCCGGCCGCGAGGTGGGCCGACAGACCGGTCAACCGCAGCGGAAACACAAACGAGAGTGGAGCCTGCGCCGACCGGAGAACCAGCGTCTCCTTCTCCCGGTCCGGACCCGCTTGCAGCCGGAGGTCGACCTGGTCACGTACCTCGGGATAGGTGACCGTGTCGCCGGCAGCGAGCCCGGCCACCGGCCGGGCGCCGTCGAGACCGAACGCGATGGCGTGGTCGGCATCGAGGTTGAGCCTGGCCAGCTCGGCCGCGTCGCCGCGGGCCGCCAGCCGGAGATCCGTGGAGCCGCCGTGGTTTCGCCAACCGCCACCCGCCAGTGGTGCGAGGCTTGTATCGATGGCGGCCCAGCTGCCATCCGGCCGGCGATAGTTGACCGGCGTGGTGGAAAACTCGGTGGTCTGGGTGCCGTCCGCATTGTCGTATGTTCGCTCGAGGGCCCGCCGCTCGGCGGGGACCTCGCGGCTCGTCGCCCGGTCGAAGCCGCGCACCGGGTTCGCCGGCGCTTTCGCCACCGTCGCTTTGTTCTTTGTGGATGGCTGGGTATTGTCGATCGTGAGTTGTGGATACTTGGCACGGAGCGAGGCCGGCACCGTACGATTCGCCGGTGCTCCCACGAGGTGTGGTTGGGCCGCCGCCGAACCCCACCGCTGCTTCGGGGACGGCGTCACGTGGTAGCGCGCGCCGCGCCCGGCCGCGGTCGGCACGCCCGCCAGCCCGTCTCCCGCGGTGTTGACCAGCAGCACCCCGACGAGAGCGAGCGTTCCCCATCTGATGGACCGCCCCGGGCGAGTCCATCGCAGGGCGTACGGAAACCAACGGGCGCGCGAGCCTCGCATCGATCCTCCCCAGTGTCGGCGGCATTGCGGCAGCCGCTGTGAGCGT
>JAVHWE010000591.1:0-4116 GCA_032160285.1 Micromonosporaceae bacterium
GCCTTCTTGGCGGTGGTCGCCCGTGGAGCAGCCGGTGCGGGCGCCTTCGCGGTCGTCGCCTTGGATGCCGGTGTCGCGGCCCGGGCGGCGGCCACCCGACGACGATCGTTGCCGGAATCATCGACGACCACGGTCACCCCGGAGTCCGCCAACGCTCGCAGGAGCTTCTTGGCCTGTGCCGGAGTCACCTCCGCGGCTTCGACGGCGTGGGCTACCTCGGCCGACGTGAGATGCCCACCGCTGGTGGTCGCACGTGCGATCAGTGAATCGGCGAGTGAGCGTACGTCGGCGCCGGTCTGGCGGGGTGCTGTCACGGACGACCTTCCCGAGGCGGAGAACTAGTGTGGCCTGCCCGGCCAGCCGCGCGCAGGGCGAAGCCGAACGTGGGTGGCCGGGTGTGATGACGTGGAACCCGTGCGCCGCGGGCCGGGGCGATCCGTGACGCGGTGGGCAGGCGTGAATTGTAACGCCGATAGGGCCGATCGACCCGCCGCGGGCTGGCGACGCGCTCGGTTGTCACGGGTCAATCATCGCCAAACGCGGGCTGGAAGGATGGACAGGTAGCCGAGGAGGTAGCCATGCGTACGGTGTCGGACCGCCCACCGGGGGCCACCGAGTTGCTCGACCTCGCGCTCACTGTAGTCCGTCCCGCCGCCGACCTGGCGCGCTCCATGCGTGCACAGGGGGTCGAGGGTATCTCCACCAAGAGCACCGCCACCGACGTGGTCACCGCGGCGGACCGCGCGGTGGAGCGTCAGGTGATCGACGCGCTGCGAGCCCGGCGGCCGGGTGACTCGCTCGTCGGCGAGGAGTTCGGTGCGGTCGACTACCCGGTCGACGGCGCACCCGCCGCGACCGGCGGCCGGGTGCGGTGGATTCTCGACCCGATCGACGGCACCGTGAACTACCTGTACGGAGTCCCGATCTACGCGGTGTCGCTGGCCGCCGAGGTGGACGGGGTGGTGGTCGCGGCGGTCGTCCGAAACCCGGTCTCCGGCCAGGAGTGGACCGCGACCCGGGGTGGCGGCGCGTACCGCGACGGGCGGCGCCTGACCGGTTCCCGGATCACCGACCTCGGACAGGCGCTGCTCGGCACCGGGTTCGGCTACGACGCCGGCCGACGGGCCCACCAGGCAAGGGTGCTGGCACAGCTGCTGGCACAGGTACGCGACGTCCGGCGGTTCGGCGCGGCGTCGATCGACCTGTGCCTGGCCGCCGAGGGCGTGCTCGACGTGTACTACGAGCGGGGACTCGCGGTCTGGGACCTCGCGGCCGGCGGTCTCGTGGCGGCCGAGGCGGGCCTGCTGGTAACCGGGCTGGGCGGCGCGCCGGCCGGCCCGGACATGGTGCTCGCCGCCCCCTCGCCGCTCTACCGGCCGCTGCACGACCGGCTGGTCGAGCTGAACGCCGCCGGCGGGCCGTGAGTGGCTCTTATTGGGTGGTGCGCGAGTCGCAGGAGTTGGCCGGCAGTTCGGCCCGCCCGACGGCGGCCAGCGCCTGCTTCTGCTCGGTCTGGGTGGCCAGCTTCTTGAACGACGGCCCCAGGACCACGTCGACCGTCTCGTCCTGACGGTTCGGGTCGAACTCCCGCTTCGCCTCATTGAGGAAGTACGCCCGGACCACCCAGGCGGCGCCGACCATCTTCGGCCCGTACCGCAGTACCGCCACACCATCCACCGACCTGCCCAGCGGGTCGTTGGTCGCCTTGTCCGGGTCCACCTTGAACCGCCGCTGCTTCAACTCCAGCGCCACCTCGCGTGCCAGGCCTGTCTGGTCGCTGGCGTTGTAGACGTTGAGCTGGATGTTCTCGGCGTCTGCCAAATGGCTGTCGACGCGTACGGCGTTGCGGGGACAGGCCGCGCCGGCCGGTTTGGTCTGCCTGTCATTGACGATGCTGATCGTCACCAGCACGAGCGCCGCGATGAATAGCGCGCCGACAATGGCGAGGGCCCGTATTCTCGCGATGGTCATGGTGTCGGCTCCTCGTGGCGCTGGTGCCGCCCGGCGCGCCGATCGGCCGGACGGGGATTACGTCAGCCCGGCGGCGTGGCCGGCGGCCGGGGGTCATCGCCGACGTTAGCGTGTGCGCGCCCCTCGTGTATGCCCAGACCGGCCTACTCGGCGCGGCGTCATCGCATCGGGGACGGCGGCGGACAACGCGGCCGAGATCCACTGTGATCGACCACTCGGTCGGGTGTCGGCCGGGTCACATTGGGAACAAGTTTCCGTGCCGGGACGTACAACCATCGGCCGGGAGCGGTAAGGTACCGCGCCCGCACGATACATTTCCGGCGCGGTCGTACGATCCGGGCCGGAAGCCGCGGCGATGGTGCCCCAACGGCGGGATGAACGACTACTACGGCTGGCGTTTCACGGCGCGAAACACATATTTGGGAGTGTGACTGACCGATGGCCACCGACTACGACGCCCCGCGTCGCGACGAGGTCGACCTCGGCGAGGACAGTCTGGAAGAGCTCAAGGCACGGCGCGTAGACGCGCAGTCGGCCGTCGTCGACGTCGACGAGGTGGACGTAGCGGAGAGTTTCGAACTGCCCGGAGCTGATCTTGCCGACGAGGAACTGACCGTCAAGGTGCTGCCGATGCAGCAGGACGAGTTCCGCTGTTCGCGCTGCTTTCTCGTGCATCACCGCAGCCAGCTGGCCGGGCACCGCAACGGTGAGCCGATCTGCCGCGAATGCGCCTGACACGCTCGGCTTAACCGCTGGGTGATCCGGGTAACGGACGTGCGGGACCGACGATTCGGCGACCGGTCTGGCACCATCGCAGTATGGCGACGCCAGCTCGGTCGTGCCGGCTCACCGGCGAAGGGAGGGCGACAATCATGGCCGAAGGGGACCAGGTGGCCGGTCGCGGGGCGGCTGACCCCGGCGAAGCCGACCCGGCCCAGGCTGCCGGTAGACCCGCGTCCGACAGAGTCGGTGAACCCGCGTCCGATGCGGACCAGCCCGCGCCCGGTACCGGCGTTCCGTTGGCCGGTGAGTCCGCGGCCGACGGGGAACCTTCACCGTCCGGTCACCCCACGGCGGGCGCGGAAACGTCACCCGGCGGTGAACCGACCGGTGACGCGGAACTCGCGCAGGCCGTGGCGGCGCTCACCGACGGTGAACTCGACAGGCGCAGCCGGTCGCGCCTGCTCGGCCGGGTGGTCCGCGAGGCGGTCCGCGAGCGGGGCGTGACATCGCTGCTCCGCCCCGGTGCGGTGGTGCGGTGGGTGCTCGACTCGATCACCGAGGTGGCGCCGCACCTGCCGATACGCGATCTTCAGACGCTGCGTGACCACCACGGCGGGCTGACCGGCGACGCGCTGGCGGACAGCCTGGTGCGTAACGCGGCACGGGCGACCGGCGGCATCGGCGCCGCCGGCGGCGGGGTGGCCGCGGTTGAGTGGGCCGCGACGCCGATGCTGCTGTCGGCGCCGGTGCTGCTGGCCGCCGAGACGGTGGCGGTGGTCGCGGTCGAGATCAAGCTGATCGGCGAGTTGCACGAGGTGTACGGGCATCCGGTACCGGGCACTGGCGCGCAGCGGGCGATGTCGCTGCTCCAGTCCTGGGCCAACCAACGGGGCGTCAACCCGCTGGCGCCCGGCCGCGGCGTCGCCGCCGCCCTCAGTACCGCCGCCCGCACGGAACTGCGCGATCGGCTGGTGAAGCGGCTCGGGCGCAACCTGACCACCCTCGGGCCGATGCTGACCGGCGCCGCGGTCGCCGGCTACCTCAACCAGCGGGCCACCAAGTCGCTCGCTGCCGAACTCCGCGCGGACCTGCTGCGGCGGCGGATCGCCGAACTCGAATCGTCGCGCTGAGGCGGCAAAATCGCCGAACTGCCTCGCTGAGGCGGCAAAATCGCCGAACCGGCTTCGCTGCGGCGCGGTCACCCGTTGGCGCGGTCACCGGCAGCGGCGCGGGCCGCCAGCAGCGCCGCGGCCAGTGCCGCCGGTCGGCGGGAGCTGACCACCCAGTACGGGGTGGGGTCGTCGGCGTCGTCGAGGTGCACCTGGACCGCGCCGTTGATCCATGGCCGCTGGACGACGAACGCGTACGGGTGGGCGGACCGACCGAGCAGGAGGCGCTTCTCGGCGGGGCCGAGCACCGTCA
>JAVHWE010000604.1:0-5818 GCA_032160285.1 Micromonosporaceae bacterium
CGACGGTGCGGGTTTGTCGGCGGCGTCGTGGCGGCGAACAGGGCGGCGCGGGCTTGCCGTTGGCGGATCGACCCGGTGGGCATGTGCGTCGCCCCGTCGCCCGGCCGGTTGTTGCTGCGGTGCTCGGCGAGCGCTTTGACCAAGTCGGGGGGGCCGGTCGGCGAGGGGGCGAGCGTGTCGAACCCGATGGCGCGCCGCCGGGCCGGCCATTGCGGAGGTGGCGGTCGAGGACACTGGGGCGCCGGTGGTTGGCGCGGGCCACATGTAGGAGGCGGTTGTCTCGCCGGTGCGGGGTCGTGGCCGGATTGGCAGTGCCCGGGGCGGTTCGTTTCCGGCATCCGGCGTGCATCCACGGTTTCCTGCCCGATTAGGTTCGATTGGGCTCCGTCCTGCCGATCATGTAGTGGCTCAGCGACGTATTGAAACTGCTGGATCGTCCGATTGTCGATGCCCAGAAGCAGACCCTTCTGCGCGTATCCGGCATGCCACGATCTGGCGGTGGCCACCTATGAAGTCGCGCTCGTGCTGCTTGTGGACCAATCGGGCGCGGTGCTCTTGCAGCACCGCGACGATGACGTGGTCGCCTCGCCGAATCAGTGGAGCCTGCCGGGTGGCCGGATCGAGGCCGGCGAGACGGCTGAGGAGGCCGCTCGCCGTGAGTTGTTGGAGGAGACGGGTCTGACAGCGGGTGAGTTGGATCCATTATGGAGTGGACCGCGCCCCTATGAGGAGGGCTTCCCGCACAACGTGACGGTTCACGTCTTCCTCGGCACCACCCAGGCGCGACAGCAGGACGTGGTACTCGGCGAGGGGCGGGCCATGGTCTTCATCCCCCGAAATGAGGTACTCGCCCGTTGGCTGGCGGTCTCCTCCGCGCTGGTCTTGCGTCTGCATCTCAACGGCGCATAGGACGTGCCGAACCGTCATCGAAGCCAGAGCAGTGCGGCGATGAGGACCCGGCAGGCAGACACGATAGACCCTTGGCGGGCCCAAAGTCGGTTGCCGCTCGAGGTCCGCGTCGGCAATGGTGCTGGTGTGAGGGTGGAGTCGAATGCCGTCGTGCCCGTGCCGCAACGCTTGCACGTCGACGCGACGTTGGCGCGGCGACTGGTCGCTGCCCAGTTCCCTCAGTGGGCCGACCTTCCGATCCGTCCGGTGGCCACCAGCGGCTGGGACAACCAGACGTTCCACCTCGGCAGCACCATGTCCGTCCGGCTGCCCAGCGCCGCGGAGTATGCGCTGGCGGTCGACAAGGAACATCGGTGGCTGCCGGTGTTGGCGCCGTGCCTGCCGCTGCCAATCCCGGTTCCTCTGGCGAAGGGCGTACCCGGTGAAGGCTATCCGCTGCCCTGGTCGGTGTACGGATGGATCGACGGCGAGCCCGCCAGCGCCGACACCATCGATGACCTGACCGGGTTCGCCGTCGCCTTGGCGGGTTTCCTCGTCGCGTTGCGGCGGGTCGACCCCGTCGGTGGGCCCGCGGCGGGGCTGCACAACTGGTTTCGGGGCGGGCCGCTTGAGACCTACGACGCGCAGACCCGGTTGGTGATCGACGCACTGGACGGTCGCCTCCCGGACGGGACCGCCACCGAGATCTGGACGTCGGCGTTGCGGGCGACGTGGGACGGCCGGCCGGTCTGGTTCCACGGCGATGTCGCCCACGACAACCTCCTGGTCCGCGACGGCGCGCTCGCCGCCGTCATCGATTTCGGCACGTGCGGCGTCGGCGACCCTGCGTGCGATCTGGCGATTGCGTGGACGCTGCTGTCCGGGGCGAGCCGGGACGCGTTCCGCACCGGTCTCGGCGTCGATCCAGCGACGTGGACCCGCGGCCGGGGCTGGGCACTGTGGAAGGCCCTCATCATCTACGCCGGTGAGCGCATCGGAACCGCGAAGGCCGCCGAGGCACGGCACGTCCTCGATGAGATCTTCGCCGAGTCGCCTCGCGGGTGAAATCGACCCGTTGGCATGTGCTGGTTGGGGCCCGTGCCACCTGACACCCTGGGCCTGCCTCGAAGTGGCAGATGGGCCACGCCGGACTCGGCAGCGTTCGTTGTCCTGGTGTCGGTGTACGGGTCAATGTGCACAGCGGCGTACGGACGAACGCGCACAGTGTCCGATCGCCGAGCGAGGCATGTGGGTTTCTTCGAGACGTGTGCGTGGCAGCTGGAAGTTGTCTGTGGCAGGGGTTACAGGTGCGCGAGCCAGGGATGTCCGGGGTGTGCGCGGGCGAGCAGTTCGGCCAAGGTCTCGCGTTGGGCTGGGGTCATGTGCGGGACGGTTTCGTCGAAGTCTGCCTGGTCCTTCCGGCGGGAGTGTTTGGCCTTGAATAGCAGGACCAGCTCGGGCGCTAGGTACGGGATGCCGTCTTGGGTGTAGTGGATGATGTCGTTGTAAGGACGCCGGATTGTCTCGTCGCGTCGGCAGATCCAGGTGTTGCCGTCGTGTGGTTCACGGAATACGTCGAGCAGGTAGTTGCTGGTGACCGGGTCGCGTAGCCAGGTCTGGTGTGTGGCCGCCAGAACGTCCGGTGTGGCGTTCTCCCAGATTCGGCCACTGCTCACCGCGTCGAAAAGATATCCAGGGAAACGGTCGCGGACTTCGGGAAAGCTTGCGGCGGGGACAGCGATCTCGATGTCCCCGTGCTTGCGTGTCTGCCTGCCGCGGAACAGATCCAACGCCCAGCCCGCGGCCACGTACCACGGCGTAGCCGTACCGGCCAAGTGGTGTGCGACCTCGGTCGGGGTCCAACACGATGACCACCTGGCGTCCAAGGCGTCGATCTCCGTCGGTGACAGCTCGATGCCGCCGGCGGGCAGCTGCTCGCTCACCGCAGGAATCTATCAGCGGGATCGAAGACCGGTAGCCGTGGTGGATAACCGAAGCGGTGGGACCGGGCTGGCACCGACAACGTTGGAGGCGATCCTGTGCACGTTGGCCATTACGCCGATCGCGGTTTGAGTGTGGTGTTCTCGCTGGTGATCCGACGGGCGGGGCTTCTGGCGGAGCTTCGCCGTCATCGCAGCCGTGTTCCATCTGCTGGGTCTTGTTGCCATGCTGACAATCCCCGGGGACTACCGCGCCCCGTGGCCGCCCACACGTACTCAAGCCTTTACGGCACAGCGGGGCCGGTCGTACCGCGAATGACCAGTTCCACGCCGAGTAGGGACTGCGCCACGCGCTCGGTTGCCGCCGTCGCGTCGATCTCGGTGAGCAGGACGTGCGCTGCCAGTCTGCCCATGTCGGGCAGCGGGAGTCGGACGGTCGTCAGCGGCGGTGTGAGCTTGTCCACCATGGGCAGGTCGTTGAATCCGATCAGCGACATGTGGCCGGGGCAGGAGATCCCGGCCTTCGCGAGCTCGCTCAGCACCCCGAAGGCGATCAGGTCGTTGCCGGCGATGATCGCGGTGCAGTCGTGGCCGGATGTGATGAGCGTGTGTGCTGCCACCGCACCACCGGCCTCCGTGTAGGCCCGGCAGACGCGGACCTGGCCGCGGTAGGTGGGCAGGCCGTGGTTTCGGATGGCCTGATGGAAGGCCGCTGCGCGCTCGCGCCCCGTTGAGGTGTCCTGGGGGCCGGCCAGGTAGGAGATCCGACGGTGCCGGAGCCGGACGAGGTGATCGACGGCGAGGGCGATGCCGGTGCGTTCGTCGCCGCCGATGTAGGGCAGTCGCGCGCTCGATGTGTTGCGGTTGACCAGTACCGCCGGAATGCGGGCGTCGGCCATCTCGTCGAGCAGCGGATCCTTCCAGCGGGCGGTTGCGACGATGAACCCGTCCGTCCCGCGGGCCCGGAGTAGTTCGATCTGTCGGCGTTCGGTCGCCGCCTCGTTGTCGGTGTCGGTCAATACCAGGGTGTACCCGGCCTTGCTCAGCACCTGTTCGGCGCCGCGCACCATGGGCGGGAACAACGGGTTCGTCACATCGGGTACGACCATGGCGACGATGTAGGAGCGCGCGGTGCGCAGGCCGCGGGCGGCCGCATTGGGCACATAGCCGAGCCGCTCGGCGGCCCGGGCGACCCGTCTCGACGTTTCCCGGCTCACCTGGTCGCGGGTCGGCGGGTTCAGTGCGCGGCTGGCGGTGCCGGGATGCACCCCCGCGGCGCGGGCCACATCTGTCAGCTTGACCCGTTGCATGACGTCAGCGTAGGGCACCAGGCTCTGCTTCGGTCGCACGCACCACAATCGATTGTGTAGCATTCGCAGCGTAGATCGTCTTTGCCGTGACCCGCGAGCAACACGATCGACACGAGCTATTGACAGCGATTCTTGCCGAGAACATGCTGGTTGCAATCGTTTGTGAGGCCCGCAGCCGACGATGTGGCGGCGGTCGGCCGGGGTTCTGCTATCCATCGCGGCAGGAGGAACGGGGATGGCTTCACGCAATCGTTTGCGACGCGCTGGTCCGGTGGCGGTGACAGCCTTGCTGGCTGTGGCCCTCACGGCATGCGGGTCGAACTCCACCGGCTCGGGCGCCAACGGGTCGGGCGGCTCCAAGGCTCCGCTCGTGATCGGGGCGTCGGTCTCGTTGACCGGCGACTTCGCCGACTCCGGCAAGGCCGTCAAGGCCGGGTACGAGCTGTGGGCCGACACGGTCAACGCCAAGGGCGGTGTCCTTGGGCGAAAGGTCCAGGTCAAGATCGTCGACGATACGTCGAGCCCCACCCAGGTCGTGACGAACTATCAGAACCTCATCAACAAGGACAGGGTCGACCTGGTGTTCGGGCCCTTCTCCAGCCTGCTGACCGTCCCGGCCTCACAGGTGGCCAAGCGGTACGGGTACGCCTTCCTGGAGCCGGCGGGCGGTGGTCCCGCGGTGTTCGCGCAGAAGCTCGACAACCTGTTCTTCGTGCAACCCGCGCCCGTTGTCAAGTCCGGCGACGTCTTTGCCGACTGGGTCCTTTCGCTGCCGGCCGCGGCGCAGCCGAAAACCGCGGCCTACGCCGAACTCGACGACCCGTTCGCCACGCCGATCGCGGAGAGTATCCGGGCCCGCTTCGAAGCGGCCGGGATCAGGACGGTGTACAAGCAGGTCTACCCGGCCGAGACGCAGGACTTCGCGCCGATCATGGCCAAGGTCGCCGCCGCCAAGCCCGACGTACTGGTCAGCGGCACCCAGAGCGAAGACGCCTACGGCCAGGTGAAGAGCCTTGTCCAGCTGAAGTTCAGTCCACCGTTCATGTTCATGTCCAACGGAGCCAACTCACCGTCGGAGTTCCCCGACAAGGTGGGGGCATCCAACACGCAGGGCATAACCTCCGCCGGTGACTGGTACCCCGGCTCCACCGCGACCGGGAGCGCGGACTTCGCAGCCGCCTACATCAAGGCCCATGGCGGGACCGCGGACACGATCGACAACAGCAGCGCCGAGGCGTACGCGACCGGCCAGCTGGTGGAGGCCGTGGCCAAGCAGACCGGCAAGATCGACAACAAGACCCTCATCGCGACGCTGCACAAGGGTAGCTGGCCGACGCTGCTGGGCGACCTGAGCTGGGACGCCACCGGCGCTCCGCAAGGCACCTTCCATCTCGTCCAGTGGCAGGGCGGCAAGCTCGTCGCGGTGTTTCCCGCCGCTACCGCCGCGGCCAGTCCGCTCTATCCCAAGCCGGGCTGGGGCGGGTGATCGGCGGATGCACGCCCTGATCCAAGGCGTGATACTCGGGGTCCTGACCGGAGGCGTGTACGCGCTGATGGCCTCCGGTCAGACGCTGATTTTCGGGATTATGAAGGTGATCAACCTTGCCCAGGGCGCCATGGTGATCCTGGCCGCGTACCTGGCGTACCAGCTGTTCACCTCATTCGGTCTCGACCCGTTTC
>JAVHWE010000098.1:0-4684 GCA_032160285.1 Micromonosporaceae bacterium
GACCGCGTGGGCGAATGGCGCGCCCGAGCCGGGCAGCGGCGGACCGCCGGGCAGTGGCTCGAGCGCCTCACCCATCACCTTCGTCCGGCCGGCCGCCTTCGCGTACCCGACGATCTGCTGGTAGATCGCCCGGCCGGCGCCCCGGCGCCGGTGGTCGGGGTGTACCTCCAGCTCGCACCAGGCGTTGTTCAGATTGTCCCGTTGGGGAAGGCTGACGCTGCCGACACCGACCGGTTGGTCGTCGCGGTAGGCCAGCCAGTTCGCCACGGTCGCGCCGGGCCACGGAACCCGCAGCACGGCGTCGTGGTGGTACCGGGAGACGGGCGGAAGGTACGGTCGGTCGTGGGCCCGGCAGGCGCCCTGGATCTCGAACGACGCGTCGAGGTTGGCCGGGTCGGCGGGGTCGATTTCGACGAGGCGGTAAGTGGCGATCTCGACGTTCATACCGAAAAGCGTGCACCGGCCGGTCGGGCTACGCGACCGATTAACGCCGGACATGGTCGAGAGGACGCACGCACAACACCTCCGGTGTTGCGGTCGCGGGGCTACCGACTGAGTCAGCGGCCTCGCGGCGATACGTCCTCCCGCACGGTGCATCGTGCAAGTTGGTTGGTGGTCGAGTCAAGCCCCTAGATGGCTGAAAATAACTGTAAGCAATGTTTGGAGTACTTTCAGTGAGCGGATCCTCACCCGAACGCCGGATAAATCACGCTAACAGGCCGGCCTCCCGTGCCGCCCGCAGCGAGGGCTTGACCCGGTGGGTGGGCCCGACCCGGTCGGCCACCGCGTCGATGGTCTTCAGGCCCTCACCGGTGTTGAACACGACCGTCTCCGCCTCCGGATCAAGGCGGCCCTCGTCGACCAGCTTGCGCAGCACGGCGACGGTCACCCCGCCCGCGGTCTCGGCGAAGATCCCGGTGGTACGCGCCAGCAGTCCGATCGCGTCCCGGATCTCCTCGTCGTCGGCGTAGGCCATCCAGCCACCCGACCGGCGGACCGCCTCCAGCGCGTAGGCCCCGGCCGCCGGGTCACCGATGTTGAGCGACTTCGCGATACCGGTCGGCTTGACCGGGATGATCTCGTCACGGCCGGCGTGCAGCGCCACCGCGATCGGATTGCAGCCGGCCGACTGGGCGCCGAACACCCGCCAGCCCTCGGCCGGGGCGGTCACCAGCCCGCACTCGACCAGCTCGGTGAACGCCTTGTCAATCTTGGTGAGCAGTTCGCCGCTTGCCATCGGAATGACCACCTGCCTCGGCAGCCGCCAGCCCAGCTGCTCGGCCACCTCATAGCCGAGGGTGCGGGAGCCCTCCGCGTAGAACGGCCGAACGTTGACGTTGACGAACGCGGTGGAGGAGAACTCGTCGGTCTCGGTCAGCTCCGCGCACAACCGGTTGACGTCGTCGTAGGACCCGTCGACGGCGACCAGGTCCCCGCCGTACACCGCGGTTGTCACGATCTTGCCCGGCTCCAGATCGGCCGGGATGAACACGATGCTCGGTACGCCGGCCCGGGCGGCGTGCGCGGCCACCGAGTTCGCCAGGTTGCCGGTTGATGCGCAGGCGTACCGGGTGAAGCCGAGTGCCTTCGCCGCGGTCAGCGCCACCGACACCACCCGGTCCTTGAACGAGTGGGTCGGGTTGGCGGAGTCGTCCTTGACCCACAGCGGCGCCCGCAACCCGATCTCGCGGGCGAGCGCCGCCGCCGGTACCAGGGGGGTGAAGCCGGGGTTGAGGGTGACCCGCAACGCCGGGTCATGGCCCACCGGCAGCAGCGACGCGTACCGCCAGATGTTGGGCGGACCGGCCGCGATCTCCTCGCGGGTCACCCGCGTGAACGCCGCCGGGTCGTAACCGACCTCCAGCGGCCCGAAACACTCGTAGCAGGCGTGTTGGGCGACCAACGGGAATTCCGTGCCACAGCCACGACAGACCAGTGCGCGGGCGGGCGAGTTGACGAACGGGGTGGCATCGATGGCCGACGTCATGTCCGGAGACTTCCTCTCATCTTCCTCGGCATCAACGCCGAGACGGAATTGGCACCTGCCGCTCGCCGGATCGTTATCGAGTCCGTCCGTGGTGGTTGCCGGGGCTTCATCGGGCCGTTCCCTCTGCCCCTCTGGATGAGGTATTCAGTTGTGCGGCCGAGTCTAGGGATCAACGGCCTCGCCCGCCAGCAGATGTCCCATCAGGTGAGTGCGGTCACGCGCACGAGGGCGCGGGCGACGCCCGCTTCCGGCATGCCCATTGCGGTGAACAGCGCGAGAGCCCGCTGCCACGCGGCCTGCGCGTCGCGCTCCCGGCCGCCGCCGGCAAGAGCCTCGCCGAGTACGAGCAGGGCCCGCGCCTCGCCAGGCCGGTGCCCGGTCTCGCGGTGGATCGCGACGGCCCGCTCGACCCGCTCGGCCGCGTCCATCACGGCGCCGGCGGCGAGATCGAGCTGTCCGAGCATGGTCAGCCCGACGCCCTCACACAGCCGGTACCCGACGACGCCCGCCACGTCGAGCACCTCGTCCAGGCACTCCCGGGCCCGACCGGTGTCCCCCAGCCGGGCATGCGTCTGCGCCAGCCCGATGAACGCGGCGATCCGCTGGAACTGAAGGCCGTGCAGGCGGGCGGTGCGCACGACCTCGCGGTACCGCTCGATCGCCTCGTCGTGGCGACCGCAGTCGGAACCGATGGCGGCCACGATGTTGAGCGCGTCGGCTACCAGCCGCGGATCGCCGGTTTCCTGAGCCGAGGCCAGTGCGGCCCGGCCGCTGTCCATCCCGTCCCGGTGACGCCCGAGAAATCGATGCACCGCCGCGACGTTGACCCCAACGACGGACTCGGTGAACCGATCGTCGACGGCACGGACGATCTCGAGCGCCCGGTCGAGGTGCGTCATGGCCTCGGTGAACCTACCCAGGTGGCAGTACACCTCGCCGAAATTGTTGTGCGTCGAGGCCTCCCCGACCAGCGAGTTCAACTCCCGATCGGAGACCAGCGCCTGTGCCAGCAGGTCCAGCACGTCGGTCAACCGCCCGAGTTGCAGGTAGCAGACCGCGAGGTTGGACTGGACCGCGGCGAGCCCGCCGTGGCGTCCCAGCTGACGGTCGATGATCAGGCACCGCTGCAGCTGCGCCGCGGCCAACTTCACCTCGCCGATCTGCCAGTTCACGCCGGCGAGATTGTTGAGCGTGGCGCTCTGTGCCGCAAGCGAACCCGACTTCTGGCTGAGCGCCAACGACGCCGTGTAGTGCTCGATGGCCTCCCGGTGGCGGCCGGTGTGCCAGTGCGCGTCCCCGAGGCTGAGATGCGCCGCGGCCCGCGCGTGCGGTGCGGCGTCCGCTTCCCCGGCCGCCAGCGCCGCGTTGGCGACCACGAGCCAGTCGACCGTGTTGACCCGCAGCCAGAAGTATCCCCGCAGCGCGTCGGCGAGCAGCCACGCGTCGGCCGGCGGCGCGTGGCGCACGACGGCGACGAGATTCGCGCGTTCGGCCTCCATCCAGGATGAGGCGACGGCATGGTCGGCGAAGCCGGTGACCCGCACGCCCGGTGGCCGGGGCGGCAACGGCAGCCGCAGCTTCTCCGGGTACAGCAGCGCGGCCGCGGCGTCGACGGTGTGCAGGTAATGGTCGTGCAGCCGGCGCGACGCCGCGGCACGCTCGCCCTCGGTCTCCTCCGCCTCGGCCCGCTCGGTGGCATACAGCCGCAGCAGGTCGTGGAAGGCGAAGCGACCGGGCGCCGGTCGTTCGAGCAGGTGCGCACCCGCGAGTCGACCGAGGAGCTGCTCCGCCGTGGACGTGTCGAGATCGGCCACGGCGGCGGCCGACTCGGGCGTGACATCGGGGCCCGGCGCGAGTGCCAGCAACCGCAGCAGCCGCCGTACCGGCTCCGGCCGCGCCGCGTACGACAGATCGATGGTCGCCCGGACCGCGGCTCGCGGATCACCCTCGATCTGCAGTGCGGTCAGCCGGTCGCCACCGCGCAGTTTCGCGACATAGTCGGCGACCGCGAGGCTCGGCTGGTCGGCGAGGTTCGCGGCGGCGATCCGCAGGGCCAGCGGCAGGTACGCGCACAGCCGGGCCAGCTCGGCGCCGTGATCGTCGGCGCCCAGCCGTTCAGCGCCGAGGATCCGGGCCAGCAGCTCCACCGCCTCGTCGGCGGTCAGCCGGTCGAGCGTGAGCCGGTGGGCACCGTCGCCGTCGACCAGTTCGCTGAGCTGGTCGCGGCTGGTCACCAGGGCCACGCTGGCCGGGTTCGCCGGCAGCAGCGGCCGGATCTGGTCGGCGGTGGACGCGTTGTCGAGCACCACCAGTACCCGTTTGCCGGTCAGGATCGACCGGTACAGGGTCACGGCCGCGTCGAGTTCGGTCGGGATCGCGTCCGGCGCCACGCCGAGCGCACGGAGAAACCGGGCCAGCGCGTCCAGCGGCCGTACCGGTGCCGTCGGCGCGTAGCCGCGCAGGTTGACGTGCAACTGCCCGTCCGGGAACCGCTCCCGTACCCGGTGCGCCCAGTGCACGGCGAGCGCCGACTTGCCGAGCCCGGCGGTACCGACTATCGCGGCGACGACCACGGCGCCCGCCGACTCACCCGCCGCGAGCAGCGCGTCCAGGCGGGTCAGGTCCGAGATGCGGCCGGTGAACACGCTGACGTCCGCCGGCAACTGGGCGGGGCGCGGCGCGGCCTGCCGCCCACTG
>JAVHWE010000151.1:0-11369 GCA_032160285.1 Micromonosporaceae bacterium
CGCGGCTCGCGCGGGACGTCACCACCGCCCCGGACCGCACGTCGTTCACGCTGCGCCTGCGGGAGGGGGTGACGTGGCACGACGGCAGCCCGTTCGGCGCCGCGGACGTGCTGTTCACGCTGCGGACACTGGTCTCACCGGACCAGCCGTTCCCCAGCGAGCTCGGCCAGCACCTGGACGTCGCGGGCGCGACGGTAATCGACCAGCACACCCTGCGGGTACCGGTCAAGCATCCGGTCGGTGACCCGGCGACCATGTTCGCCACGGCGGAGACATTCATCGTCAAGGACGGCACCAAGAAGTTCGACGCCGCCGACATCGTCGGTACCGGTCCGTTCCGCATGGTCTCGGCCGAGGCCGGTCGGTCCAGCACGGTGCGCCGGTACGACCGGCACTGGGACGGTGCGCCACACCTCGATGAGATCGTGTTCCTGAGCTTGGCCGATCCGCAGGCCCGGTTCAACGCGATGACGGGTGGGCAGGCCGACTTCGCCGCCGCGATCTCCTACGCCGCGGCGAAGACGGTCAGGCACGGCACCGGCATCGAGGTGCGCACCGCCGGTGACCGTGAACGCACCGGCTTCGGCATGGTGCTCAACACGCAGATCCCGCCGTTCAACGATCCGCGGGCCCGCCGCGCGGTCCGCCTCGCGGTCGACCGCAAACAGCTCGTCGACTCGATTTTCCTCGGCTACGGAGTGGTCGGTAACGACCTGTACGGGGCGGGCGCGCAGTACTTTGACAACCACGACCCGGTACCGCGTGACGTCGCGCAGGCGAAGAGCCTGCTGGCGCAGGCCGGCGCGGGCACGGCCCCGATCGTGGTGCGCAGCGCGGAGACCGAGGCCGGCGTCAACGCCTCGGTGCAGCTTTTCGCCGAACAGATGAAGTCCGTCGGGCTGACCGTCCAGCCGAAAATCGTCGCCCTCGCCGAGATGCAGGACCTCAAGGCCATGGCGCAGGCCAACGCCGTGGCGTTCAGCATCGGTGCCTTTCCGTTGCAGACCATCTACTCGCAGATGCAACTCCTGCCGTCGCTGGCGTTCGCCGACGCGCCGGCCACCGCGGCGATGACCGCGGCCGCCGAAACGTCCGACGCCAGCCAGCGGGCCGCCGCCTGGCGGACCGTCCAGCAGGCGTACTTCGACCACGGCAACCTGTTGGTCTGGGGATTCGGCGACACGCTGAGCCTGGCCCGGACCAATCTTCGCGGGGTCGAGCCGCGGGGCGCGGCGAAGTACCCGTACCTGGGCAAGGCGTGGTTGGCGTGACCGCGCCCGCCGGATCGAGCTAGGTGACCTGCCGGATGGCGATGGTCAGGTACGTGCTGCGCCGGCTCGCCGTCACCGCCGCGCTGCTCGCCGTCCTCAGTTTCGTGGTCTTCGTCGGCGTCGACATCCTGCCCGGCGACCCGGTCACCGCCCGGTTGGGCACCAACGCCACCCCGGCGCAGATCGCCGACGCCCGGCACCGGGCCGGACTGGACCGACCGGTGCTCGACCGGTACGCCGAATGGCTGTCCGGCCTGGCCCGGGGGGATTTCGGTGCCTCGCTGATCACCGGCCGGCCGGTGCGCGACATGCTCGCCGACCGCGCCGCCAACTCGGTACTGCTGGCCGGGCTGACGGTGCTGTTGGTCGTTCCGCTGTCGCTCGGCCTCGGCCTGCTCGCCGGACTGCGCCGCGACGGCCGCCTGGACCGGGCCGTCACCATCAGCGCGTTGCTGCTGGTCGCGTTGCCCGAGTACATCGTGGCCAGTGTGCTCGCGCTGGTGCTGGCGGTCGGGCTGGGCTGGTTGCCGGCGATCTCCCTGGTGCCCGCCGGGGACAGTCCGTTGTCGCATCCGGCGGTCCTCGTGCTGCCCGTGCTGAGCCTGTTGCTGCTGTCGCTGGCCTACGCGGTGCGGGTGATCCGTTCCGGTACCGCCGCGGCGATGCAGGCGCCGCATGTCGACGCCGCCCGACTCAACGGCATGGGCGGATGGCGACTGATCCGGCGCGCCGTCCTCCCCGCTGTACTGCCCGGCGCGATCCAGATCTGGTGTGTGCTGGCCGTGGCGCTGGTCGGCAGCGCGGTTCTGGTGGAACGGGTCTACGGGTACCCGGGGTTGGGTGAGACGGTGGTTTTCGCGGTCCAGTCCGGTGATCTGCTGGTGGCCCAAGCGTTGGCGATGCTGCTGGGCGCCGCGATGCTGCTGGCGCTGCTCGTGGCCGACCTCGGTGTCCTGCTGCTGACCCCGCGCCTGCGAACGGGCATGCGATGAGCACGAACCGGGCCGCGCACCGTCCACTTCGCTCGGTGGCACGGGTGATGGTGGTGGCGGTGCTGGCGCTCATCGCCGCCGTCGCGCTCGTCGGTCCGTGGCTGGCGCCCCACTCGCCGACCGCAGTGGTCGGTCTGCCGTACTCGCTGCCGGGCACTGTGGACGGTGCGCCGCTGGGTACCGACTACCTCGGCCGCGATGTGCTGTCCCGGGTGCTCAATGGTGGCCTGGCCGTGGTCACCACCGGCGTGGTGGCGACGGTCGCCAGTTCGCTGCTGGGCGCGGCGATCGGTCTGACCGCCGCCCTCTACGCGCCCCGGCGCCCGTGGGTGGATGGAGTCCTCATCCGTACCCTCGACGCGGTCACCGCGATCCCGCCGTTGCTCCTGCTCCTGCTGATTGTCGCGGCCCTGCCCGGCCACCTCTCCGTGGTGCTGGCGGTGGTGGTGACCGGTGTGCCGTTAACCGCCCGGGTGCTGCGCGCCAGCGCCGCATCGGTGGTGCAACGGTCCCATGTGGAGGTTGCCTTGGCCCGCGGTGAACGGCTGCCGTGGCTCATCGGCCGGGAGGTGCTTCCGCTGGTGTCCGCGCCGCTGCTGGCCGACGCCGGTATCCGGTTCGTGCAGAGCGTCTACGCGGTGGTGGCGATCGGCTTCCTCGGGCTGGGCACCGGCGCGGCGGACTGGGGAGTTCTCATCTCCGAGGCGATGCCGGGTGCCACCCTCCAGCCGTGGGCGCTGGCCGTACCGGTACTCATCGTCGCCGCGCTGGCGGTGGCCACCAACGTCCTCGCCGACGACGTCGGTCGCCGCTCCCGCCGGCTGCTGGCGTGACCGGCGGCCCGCGCCCGGACCCGGACGCGCTGGTGGTGGTCGACGACCTCGTTGTGGAGGCCGGCGGCGGCCGTGTTCTCGACCGCGTCAGCCTGACCCTGCCCGCCGGGTCCTCGGTCGGTCTGGTCGGCGCGTCCGGATCTGGCAAGACAACCACCGCGCTCGCACTGCTGGGTCACCTGCGCCCCGGCATGCGACACACGGCGGGCGCCTGTCGGGTGGACGGTGCGGAGGTGCTGCCCGATCCCCCGCCGGGCCTGCGTGGCGCGACGATCGGATTCCTCTCCCAGGATCCGGGGCAGTCGCTCAACCCGTACCGCCGCATCGGTGCCGCCCTGGTGGACCTGGCCGGACGGCGGGGCGGGCGGGCGGGCGACGCGGCGTGGGTGGCCCGCTGCCTGGGTCGGGTCGGCCTGCCCGATGATCCCGGGTTTGCCCGGCGGTTTCCCCACCAGCTCTCCGGTGGCCAGCAGCAGCGGGTCGCGCTGGCCCTCGCCCTGTGCCGGGAGCCGGCGCTGCTGGTGCTCGACGAACCCACCACCGGGCTGGACGCCGACAGCCGCGACGAGGTGCTCACCGAGCTGCGCCGGGTACACGCCGGCGGCGTCGGGCTGCTCTGGATCAGTCACGACCTGGGCGTGCTGCGGACCGTCGCCGACCGGGTCCTGGTGATGGACTCCGGCCGCATCGTCGAGGACGGCCCGACCGGCGCGGTGTTCGAGCAGCCGGCCTCCGACGCGGCGATCCGCCTGGTCAACGCGGTACCGCCGACCTCACCACCGACCACACCGAGATTGCCGGCGATACCGACGGCTGCGTCGGGCACGGCGAGGCGGCCACCGCTGCTGCGGGTGCGTGACCTGAGCGCCGGGCACGACCGAAGGACGTCGGTCCTCGCCGGGGTCGACCTCGACGTGTACCCGGGTGAGTTCGTCGCCGTCCTCGGCGTCTCCGGCGCCGGCAAGACCACCCTCGGCCGGTGCATCGTGGGACTGCACCCCCGGGTCACCGGCCGGATCACGCTGAGTGGCGAGCCGCTCGCCACCGACGTCCGCCGCCGCACCCGCGCCCAGCGGGCGCGAGTGCAGATGGTCGCCCAGGACCCGGCCGAGGCCCTGCATCCGCGCCAGACCGTCCGCGACGCACTGGCCCGGCCGCTGACGGTACTGCGTGGCCTGCGGGGCGCGACCCTGGACCGGGAGGTGGACCGGCTGCTCACCGCGGTCCGCATCCCGGGCTACGCCGACCGCCTGCCGCGGGAGCTGTCCGGCGGTGAACGGCAGCGGGTGGCGCTGGCCCGCGCCCTCGCCGCCGGACCGCACATCCTCATCTGCGACGAGGTCACCTCCGCCCTCGACCTGGTCACCCAGGCCGCGGTGCTGGATCTGCTCGCCGAGATGCGGCGGGAGTCGACGCTGGCCGTGGTGGTCATCACCCACGACCTGGGGGTGGCCGCCGCCGCCGACCGACGGGTGGTGCTCCGGGACGGGCGGGTCGTCGAGCCGGGGGTGCACGACGACCCGCCCGCCCTGCTCAGGGTGGCGGCAACGGATGGTCCGGCCAGCCGAGCAGCCGCGCCCCGATGACGGCCGCTTCCAGCGTGAAGCGCTGGGTGGGCTCGTCGGGCGCGTACCCGCTGAGCCGGCGCACCCGCTCGAGCCGGTACGCCACCGCCCGTACGCTGATGCCCAGCCGGCGCGCGGCCGCGGTGCTGTTGCCCTGGCAGTCGAACAGCGTGGCCAGCGTGTCGAGCAGCGGCTTCACGCCACCACGGTTCTGCTCGAGCGGGGCCAGCACGGTACGGACCAGGTCGCTCAGCGCGGCGGGATCCCGGGTCAAGACCGGAAACACCATCAGGTCCGCGGCCTGGACGACCGGCATCTGAAGGCCGAGCTGGTCGGCCAGCCGCAAAGCGTTGCGGGCCTCGTCGAACGACCGGACCACCCCGCCGGGGCCGGAGTGCGGCCGGCCGATCCCGATCCGGCCGAAGCCCTCGGTACCCAGCGCCGCGCGTACCTGGCGGGTGAACTCCCCCGGCGCGCCGCGCAGCGACGCGGGCAGGATGCACACCAGCAGTGACTCCCTCGCGGCGACCAGCACGTTGTGCGAACCGAACCGGGCGACCAGCTCGCCGTCGATGCGCCCGACGACCGGTGTGCCGTCGGTGAAGCCCCGCTCGGTGCTGGCCACGACCACGACGTGTGAACTGGCCAGCAGCACCCCGAACCGTTCGGCCCGCTCCGCCAACAGCGCCGGATCGCGGTGGCCGCGCAGCAGGTCGTCGATGAACTCCCGCCGCCCCGCCTCGTCGCGGCTGATCGCCAACTGCTGCGCCTTCTCGTACCCCTCGACCACCGCGCCCATCGCGCGGTTCGCGGCGGCGAGAACCGACCTGCCGGCGGTGCGCGCCTGCGAGGCGGTGGCGGCCGGTACCCGGTCGAAGACGTGTTCGGCCGCCGCCAGGCAGGCCTCGATGAGCCGGCGCAGCGGCACACCCTTCTCGGCCGCCCGCATCGCCGCGGCCCGCGGCGCGTCAAGCTCATCCCCGCGTGGGCAGCGTCCGGTGGTGGCGGCCGCGGTGAGCAGCTCGACGAACGCGTGCACCAGATCCGGAGGGTCGTCGCCGGGCCCGCCCACCGGCCCGGGTCCGGGCCCGCCTCGATCCTTCACGAATGTTCAGACCCCCAGGTCACGACGTTCGAAGATGACGAGTCCCGACACCACGAGCGCGGCGACGATGGCCACCATGACGAGCAGATAACCTACCTGGAACCCGTTGTTCAAAGGGTCGCCGCCCAGGTAGTAGTGGAACGGCGACAGCCAGCGCAGCGGCCGGACCGAAGCCGACACGTTGCCCAGCGACCGGATCAGATAGGTCACCACGGCCACCGCGCCGGTGACCGCCAGCGCCGTGGACCGGCTTCCGGTCGCCGCGCCGACCGCGAACGCGAGGGTACCGAACACGAGCGTGAGCAGCAGCAGGCCGAGCGAGGCGGCGCTGACGTTCGCCCCGCTGATCCCCATGTCCAGGCCGTTGTCGTAGCCGAGGACAAGGAGCCAGGGCACCAGACCGACCGCGATGACCAGGGCGGCGAAGGCCGAGAAGCGCTCCGCGATGAACCGTCGTCTGCCGATGGGGTTGGACATCAGCAGGTCCAGTACGCCGCTCTCCTCCGGTCCGGCGACACCGCGGGTACCGAGCATCGCCGCGAACATGATCAGAAGCAGTGGCCCGAGCAGCCCGTACACGCTGCCCTGCAGGTACCCCACGGCGCTGCTGAAGTCCGCGACGCCGATGAAGTCGCGCATACCCTTCGGTACCGAGTCCGGGTTGACCAGATTCGGGTTTTTCTTGATCTGCGCGTAGTAGCCGACGTAGATCGCGACGAACGCGGCGATGCCGATCGCCCAGCCGATGACGGCCCTGCGGTACTCCCGCAGTGTCCTGCGCATGAGGCTAGGCATTGACCTCGCCCTCCTGGTCGTAGTAGTAGCTCAGGAACGTGTCTTCCAGGTCCGGCTCCTGGATCAGCATGTCGGCCACGGTGTGCCGGGCGATCGCCTTGATCAGCGGATCGAGTTGGCCGTCCATTTCGCACCGCAGCACCGTGCCCTCGATGGAGAGGTTCTTGACCCCGGCGATCCCGACGAAGTCATCGGCCGGTACCGGCGTGGTGAAGTGCACCTCGACCCGGCGGACCGCGCGTTTGCCCAGCGACTCCACCCGCTCGACGGCGATCATCCTGCCTTCACGCACGATGCCGACCCGGTCGGCGGTCTCCTGGACCTCGGCGAGCACGTGCGACGACATGAAGACGGTCTGGCCGTTGCCGCGCGCCTCGCGCACCATCGCCTGGAACTCCTGCTGCATCAGCGGATCCAGCCCGCTGGTCGGCTCGTCCAGCACGAGCAGTTCGGGCTCGTGCATGAACGCCTGCACCAGGCCGATCTTCTGCTTGTTGCCCTTGGACATGGTCCGGATGCCCTGCTGGAGATCCAGGTCCAGCCGGCCGGCCAGGTTCTTGATCCGGTTGATGGGCACCCCGCCGCGGGCATCGGCGAAGAACCGCAGGAGGTCGATCGCCTTGTCGCGCCCCTCGAACCGCAGCTCGCCCGGGAGGTACCCGATCCGGCCACGGCTGGCCGCCCCGTGGCGGGGATCCTCACCGAGGACCCGCACCGTCCCACCGGAGGGCCGGATGAAGTCCAGCATGAGCCGGATCGTTGTGGTCTTGCCCGCGCCGTTGGGTCCGAGGTACCCGAAGACCTCGCCGGCCGTGACCGCCAGGTCGAGGCCCTCCAGCCCGCGCCGACCACCATAGTGCTTGGTCAGGTTCTCGGCGTACACCACGCTGCCTGTGTCAACCATGACCACAGCATGCGGTGGCGGCGGCGGCGGATCCAGGCGGTATTTCCGGACATCCCACCCGGATCAGGTTGCCCGAACCCGGAAGCGGTCGGCTGGGCATCCGAACCCGGATACGGGTTCAGCTGGGCATCCGAACCCGGATACGGGTTCAGCTGGGTAACAGCCGTGACGTGCCCGTCTCGACGGTGAACGAGGCACTGGTACCGACCGGCGCCTCGCGTGCCCCGATGGTCGGCACGGTCCGTACGTCGGTGCGCCAGGCGTGGGTGTCGACATCACAGCGCAGGTAGCCGTGCCGGGAACCGTCGAAGTACCGCACGTGCGGATTGAGCGTCGGGTTGAGCGCCTTGATCGGGGCGTCGAACGCGATCGGGAAGTCGGAGCTGACCGACGTGGCGACGAACTCGACCGCGACCGAGGGTG
Organism: Micromonosporaceae bacterium; assembly: GCA_032160285.1. Lineage (GTDB taxonomy): Bacteria > Actinomycetota > Actinomycetes > Mycobacteriales > Micromonosporaceae > Planosporangium. The sequence goes on from JAVHWE010000151.1 coordinate 7,889, forward strand.
ACTCCGGCCGGTCGAAGTCGAGCTTGAGCTCGCTCAACCAGGTGGAGTGGATGTCACCGGCCAGCACGATCGGGTTGGCGACGGGCCCGTCCGCCAGGCGGGCCAGCAGGCGGGCGCGCTGCGGCGCGTACCCGTCCCATTGATCGAGGTTGGCCAGGACCGGGGGCGGCGGGACGGGGTTGGGGAACTTGATCCGGCTCATCATGACCTGCTGTGCGATGACGTTCCACCGGGCCGGCGAACGGGTGAGGCCGGCGTCGAGCCAACGCTCCTGATCCGCGCCGGTCAACGTGCCGGCCACGTTGGACGTCCCGGCCGCCGGTGACCCGAAGTCGCCGGGGAACCCACCGGGCTGGTCGGACCGGTACTGCCGGGTGTCGAGCACGTTGAACCGAGCCAGCCGGCCGTAGTCGAAGCGGCGGAAGATGCGCAGGTCGGGGCTGCCCGGCCGGAGGTTGGCCCGGATCGGCATGTGCTCGTAGTACGCCTGGTACGCGGCGGCCCGCTGCCGGGCGAATTCGGCCGGCGGCTGCCGCTTCGCGCCGGTGTCGTCGGCCTCGTCGACGAGGTCGGCGTAGTTGTTCTCGACCTCGTGGTCGTCCCAGGTGACGATCCACGGAAACGCCGCGTGCGCGGCCCGCAACGCCGGATCGCCCTTGTACTGCGCGTGCCGTTGCCGGTAGTCGTCGAGGGTGACCAGTTGGTCCAGACCGGGTGTGCGCGGCGTGGTGTGGCGTCGGTCGGCGAACCGGCTGCCCGGATCGGACTCGTAGATGTAGTCGCCCAGGTGCAGCACCACATCGAGGTCCTCGTCGACCAGGCCGAGGTACGCCGGCCAGTACCCGTTCTGGAAGTCCTGACAGTTCACGATGCCGAACCGCAGCCGGTTCAGCCGGGCCCACGGCGGCGGGGCCGTCGCGGTCCGGCCGACCGGGCTGATCTCACCGAGCGCCCGGAACCGGTAGAAGTACCGTCGGCCCGGCCGAAGCCCGCGCACGTCGACATGCACGGAGTGCGCCAGTCGCGGATGGGCGACGGTGACGCCGGAGCGGGCCACCCGGTGGAACCGTTCGTCGTGCGCGACCTGCCAGCCGACCTCGACCGGCCGGCCCGCGAGGGTACCGGCGGCACCGATCAGACGGGTCCACAGGATCACGCCGTCGGCGAGCGGGTCCCCACTGGCCACGCCGAGTCCGAACGGCGACCCGGTCCCCGCCACCGCCGGGCCGGTGAGCGCCGCGGGCACCGCCGCCGCCCCGGCGACCGCCGCCCCCGCTCCGAGTACCTGACGTCGAGTGAGCATCGTGGACCCCCGTTGGCTCGCCTGCCGCGGGGCCCATCATATCGATCAGCGACGGCGCGGGACACCGGCTTGCCGGTGCCCCGCACGGCCGAGGAGCGCGGTCAGCGGCGGACCAGCACCGCGACCGGCGTCGACGCGACCGACTGCCCGGCCGCGTTCGTCGCGGTGACCGTCACGTAGTACGTGCGGCCGGTGGTGAGCGCGAGGGTCGTACAGGTGTGCACCGACGCCACGACCGCGCACTGTGCCACCGGCGTGCTCGAGTCGGGGCTGGTATACACGGCGACCCGGTACGCGGTCAGCACCGAACCGCCGTTGAAGGCCGGCTCGGCCCAGTTCACCCGGATCTTCCCGCTGATCGCCGCCGCCGTCACCGACCGGACGACCGTCGGTCGGGTACGCGGGACGGCGGCGACCCGGACGGCCGCCTCCCGGCTCGGGCCGGCCGCGTTGGCGGCCGTCACGACGACGTAGTAAACGGTGCCGTTGGTCAGGCCGGTCAGGTAGCAGACCCGGGCCGGCGCCACCGCGGTACAGGTCTTGACCGGGCTGCCGCCGGACGCCGTCCGGTACGCGGCCACCGAGTACCCGGTAATGGGCGACCCGCCGGTCGAGCCGGGCACGTTCCAGGTCACGCCGAGCGCGCCGTCGCCAGCGGTCAGGGCCACCCCGGGTGTCGCGGACGGGGTTGTGCGCGGAGCGCTGGCGACCCGGGCGGACGCCGACGCGGCGCCGACCACGTTGGTGGCGGTGACGGCGACGTAGTAGGTGGTGCCGTTGGCGAGGCCGGTCACGCTGCACGCGCGCGCCTCGGCCGGTGCGGTACACGCCTTCACCGGGCTGCCGCCGGTCGGGGCGGTGTACGCCCGCGCCGTGTAGCCCGTTACCGGTGAACCACCGGTCGAGGTTGGCTCGGTCCAGGTGACCCCGAGCGAGGCGTTGCCACCGACGACCGCCACCGACCGCGCCGGGGACGGGACGGTCCGCGGCGTACCGCTGACCGGGCTGGACGCCGGCCCGTCGAGGTCGGCGGCGTTGGTGGCGGTGACCGTGACGAAGTACGGCGTGCCGTTGATCAGATCCGTCAGGTAGCAGGCGAGCGCCGGCGCGGCCGCGGCACAGGTCTGCGCCGGCTCGCCGCCCTCCGCGCTCAGGTAGGCCGCGACCGAGTACCCGGTCACCGGCGATCCGCCGGTGGACTCCGGCGCCTGCCAGGTCGCCCGCAGTGCCCCGGCACCCGCCGTCAGGGCGACGGCGCGGGGCACCGACGGCGCGGTGACCACGGGAGCCACGGCCGTGGCGCTGGCCCGCTCGGCCGTCGGCCGGCCTTCGCCGAATGCGTTGGACGCGCTCGCCGCGAGGTAGTACGTGGTGTCGTCGGTGAGTCCGGTGATCGTGCAGGACGTCGTCGCGGCGGTACACCGGCCGGCGATCGTACCGCCGGTCGGCGCGGTGAACGCGCGGACCGTATAGCCGGTCACCGCGGATCCGCCGTCGCTGTCCGGCGCGGCCCAGTCCACGTCCACCGCGCCCTCGACGTCGGCCGCGGTGGCCTCCACCCCGTTCGGCGGGTCGGGAACGGTGACCCCGGCGACGACCGGCGACGGCCGGCTGTACACATCGATCTGGTGCATGGAGTACCCGAGGTCGGGCACGTCGATGCCGACGCCGGCGTCCTGCACGGAGACGGTCGCCGGCACGCTGGTGGAGGTCTCACCCTCGCGGCTGACCACGTCGAACCCGACCAGGGCGGCCGCGGATGCCGACGTACCGAGCTTGGCGAAGTAGGCCGGCGGCAGCCACGCGTTGAACGATCCGCGGACCGGGTTGCCGTCGACGTCGAGGTGCGGGTTGCCGAGAACCTGCAGCGACCAGTACGGCTCCGGGAAGGTACCGAAGTTGACCATGTTGGGGCGGGCCTGGGCGTCGGAGGCGAGGTACATCCCGTCGTAGGTGTCGATGGCGTCCTGGCCCCACACCTCCAGGTCCTGCGTGTTGCCCATGAACCGGTAGCCGGTGCCGACCGGGTCGGCCATCGTGTCCGGGCCGCCGCAGTCGGCGCCGGCGACGCACGAGCCGAACAGGTCGCCGGTCGTCCAGTCGATGTGTACCGCGTGACCGGTGATCGTCATCGTCGTGTTGCCGCTGTCGTCGGTGTCACGGGTGATGCGCATGCCC
>JAVHWE010000227.1:0-5737 GCA_032160285.1 Micromonosporaceae bacterium
GATCGAGCACGGTTGGCCGGTCCGTCCCACCGCTGATTGGAGGTCGTCGTGGCTACCCGTACCGCTGGCGTCTGTGATCCGCTCCGGCCGCTCCTGGTCACCGAAGATCCCACGCTGCTCGACGAGGTGCTGCGGTTCGCCGGCGACGCCAGGGTCGAGATGGAGGTGGCGGCCGACGCGGTCGCCGCCCGTACCCGGTTCGCGATCGCGCCGCTTGTCCTGGTCGGCGAGGCGGCGGCGCACGCGTGTATCCGTGCTCGGCTGCCGCGGCGGCCCGGCATCGTCCTCGTCGTCGGCGAGTGGATCGACCACCCGCCCTGGGAGCTGGCCGACGCGCTCGGCGCCGAACACATCGCGGTACTGCCGGTCGCCGGCCCGTGGCTGGTGGACCGGCTCACCGACGCGGCCGGGGCACGGGGGCCCAGCGCGCTGGTTGCCGTGCTGGGCGGACGCGGTGGTGCGGGCACGAGCGTGCTGGCGGCTGGGCTGGCGGTGACCGCTACCCGGTCCGGCCGGCGCACGTTGCTGGTCGACGCCGATCCACTCGGCGGGGGAGCCGACCTGGTGCTCGGCTGGGAGGCCCTCGACGGGCTACGCTGGCCGGCCCTGGCGCAGGGTGCGTCGGGCGTGACCGCGCCGGCGCTGGTCGACGCGCTGCCCAGCCGGGGCGAGCTGGCCGTGCTGTCCTGGGACCGCGGTGACGTTCTGGCGATCCCGCCGGACGCGATGGGGGCCGCCCTCGACGCCGGGCGGGCGAGCCGGGACCTGGTCGTGGTGGACCTGCCGCGCCGGTTCGACGACGCTGCGGTGCTCGCGCTCGGCTCCGCCGACCAGGTGCTGCTCCTGGTACCCGCCGAGGTGCGGGCCTGCGCGGCGGCCGCTCGGGTGGCCCGGGTGGCCGCGGTACACACCACAGCGCTGACCGTCGTGGTGCGCACACCGGCTCCCGGTGGCCTCAAGGCCAACGACATTGCCCGGGCGCTCGGGCTACCCCTCGCCGGAACCCTGCGCCCCGAGCCGGAACTGGCGCGGCACCTGGAGCGCGGCCAGCCCCCCGCGGCGAGCGGCAAGGGGTCGCTCGCCCTCCTCTGTGGACGCATCCTGACCGGGCTCAAGCTCGGCGAGCGCGAGCCGGCAGCATGACGATGGTCGCCGCCGCACCGCTGGTGCCCGACCGCCCAGCGGCGGGCGGAGTGGGGGCCCTGATGGCCCTGCTGGCTCGAGCGAACGTGACCGACGTGCTGGTCAACGGTACGGAGGTGTGGATCGATCGCGGATGCGGGCTGGAGCGGGCCGGGGTGTGGCTCGGCACCCCGGCGGATGTCCGCGTACTCGCGCAACGCCTGGCGGCCGTGGCGGGCCGGCGCCTCGACGACGGATGCCCATTCGTGGACGCGCGCCTACCCGACGGGGCGCGGCTGCACGCCGTCCTGCCCCCGATCGCCCGGAACGGGCCGTACCTGTCCCTGCGGACCCTGCGCGGTCGCGCCTTCACCCTGGCCGAACTGGTCGCCGCCGGCACGCTCGACAACGACGGCGCGGCACTGCTGGGCGCGATCGTCACGGCCCGACTCGCGTACCTGATCACCGGGGGCGCCGGCGCGGGCAAGACAACGTTGCTGGCCGCCCTCCTGTCGCTGGTACCCCCGACCGAGCGCATCGTCGTCGTGGAGGATGCCGCCGAGCTACGACCGGCCCACCCGCACGTGGTGGCGCTGGAGGCCCGACCCTCCAACGTGGAGGGTGCGGGTACCGTGTCCCTACGCGATCTGGTCCGCCAGGCGTTGCGGATGCGCCCGGACCGGCTCGTCGTGGGGGAGTGCCGGGGAGCCGAGGTGATCGACCTCCTCGGCGCCCTGAACACCGGTCACGAGGGCGGCGCCGGCACGCTGCACGCCAACAGTCCGGCGGATGTACCGGCCCGGCTGGAGGCGCTCGGGCTGCTCGGCGGGGTGTCGCGGGAGGCGCTGCACGCGCAGATCGCCGCGGCGCTGCACGTGGTGGCGCAGGTACGGGTCACCGCCGCCGGGCGGGTCCTCGACGAGATCTGCCTGCTGCTGCCGTCGGCCGGGTCCGGCCTGATTTCCGCGGTACCGGCGTGGAGCCGCGCCGCGGGGGCCGGCGCGGCGGCGGGCGCCCTCGCCGACCTGTTGACCGCTCGCGGCGTCGATGCGCCTGCCGTTCTGCGCGGTGGCCCCCGGTGAGCCGCCACCTGGTGGTGCGGCGGAGACTCGCCCGGCTCACCGAAGACACGCCACGGCGGGTTCGGTGGCGGTTCGCGGTGCTCGGCGGGTACCGCCCAATGCTGGTGATGACGGCCGGTACCGCGCTGGCGGCCGGTGTCGCCGGAGCCATCGGCGGCGTCGTGGCCGCGGTCGTCGCGGGCTGGTACACGCTGCTCGGCCTGGGTGCGCTCCGCCGGACCGTCGTGGAGCGCTCAGTCGGCGCGGCGCGCACCGCCATGCTGGACGCCATCGGGGGGCTGGCGGCCGACCTCCGTGCCGGCGCACCGGCCCCCGCCGCCGCGGAAGCGGTGCGAGCGATGCTGACCGCCGGGGTGGGCGACGGCGGGCCTGGCGTCGCCTGGATGAAGGACACGGTCGTCCGGCGCGTCGCCGGTCGGCTCGCCGCGGCCTGCGAGGTGAGCGAGCGGCTCGGCGCACCGCTGGCTGACCTCCTCGACCGGGTGGAATCCGACCTGCGTCACGCGGAGCGGGTCCGGGCCGCGGTCGCCGCACAGACCAGCGGTGCCAGGGCCAGCGCCGCGCTGCTGGCGCTGCTGCCGGTGGCGGGCATCGGGCTCGGGTACGCGATGGGCGCCCGGCCCGGTCACGCGCTGCTTCACACGCCGCTGGGTGCCGTCTGCGCACTGGGTGCGCTGCTGCTTCAGAGCGCAGGCCTGGGCTGGACGGGCAGACTGTGCCGAAGCGCCGTCGAACGGGCAACCTGATGGCCGGCCCCAGGGAAATCCGTGCGCGTACCGTGCGCGCGGCCGCACGCGGTCGCGGCGTTCGGCGGGTCGATCGAGACCGGCGTCGTCGGCCGTTCGACGCTGACCAGCGCCGAAGCAGCTGGAGGCTGCGCGCGGCGTCGATCCTCGCCGGTGCCGCCGTCGCCGGAGCGCTCGGCACCCGGTACGGCGTCGGAGTCGGGGCGGCCGTCGCCGCCGGGCTGTGGTGGGCGTCCAGACGCTGGTCGGGTGGGCCCGACGGTGACCTGACCGCCGCCGCGGCGGACCTGCCCATCGCGGTCGACCTGCTGGCCGCCGCCGTACGCGCCGGGGCGCCCCCGGCGCGCGCCGCGGAAGTGGTGGGCGCCGCGCTCGCCGGCCCGCTGGGACGGCAACTGGCGCGGGTGGGTACCGCGCTGCGCCTCGGCACGACCCCGGCCCAGGCGTGGGCGCCCCTGTCGCGTATCCCCGACGCCGGCCGACTGTGCCGTGCGGCCGTCCGCAGCGCGGACAGCGGCGCCGCGATGACCGGGGCGTTCGGCCGCCTCGCCGACGACCTCCGGACGGCCAGGGCGGCACGGGCCGAGGCGGGCGCCCAGCGGCTCGGCGTGCTGGTCGTGCTGCCGCTCGGACTGTGCTTCCTGCCCGCGTTCGTGCTCACCGGCGTGGTGCCGGTCGTCGTCGCGGTCCTCGGCGGCGTGCTGAGCCCGAAGTAGACCGCGAAATAGACCCGCGACACACACGAGATTAAGGAGAAAGTCATGCGAAACCTGCTCCGCCGCCTGCGGGGGGACCGCGGCATGAACACCGCCGAGTACGCGGTCGGGACGCTTGCCGCGGTCGCGTTCGCCGGCCTGCTACTCAAGGTCGTCACCTCCGACGCGGTCCGCGCGGCGTTGACCGCGATCGTCGAGCGGGCGCTGAAATGAGTCGCGATCGCGGATCGGTCACCGCGGAACTGGCCGTGGCCCTGCCGGTACTGACCCTTCTCCTGGTGGCCGGGTTGTCCTCGGTGAACGCCGTCACCACCAAGATGCGATGTGTCGACGCCGCACGGGAGGCCGCGCGCAGCGAGGCCCGGGGCGAATCGGGGGTTGCGGCCGGAGCCCGCGCCGCGCCGAAGAGCGCCGTGGTCAGCGTCGTCGCGGACGGCGACATCGTCCGGGCGACCGTCCGGGTAGAGATCGACCCGTTCGGCGGCCGGTTGCCCGGGTTCGTCGTCGAGGCGGAGGCGGTCGCCGCCGTCGAGCCCGACCCGGAGGCGGAGCCGGCCGCCGGGGTCGAACCGGACCCGGAGGCGGAGCCGGCCGCCGAGGTCGAACGGGACCCGGAGGCGGAGCCGGCCGCCGTCACAGCCGCCGGGCCGCCGTGACCGGCCGCCGCCGGAGGGCCGCCGGGACCGGCCGTCACCGGAAAGCCATCGGGACCGGCCGTCGCCGGTGGGTGCCGTGGCCCGGGCCCACCCGGCGACGGGCGGACCGGGGCTCGGCGTCCCTGTGGATGCTCGGGATCAGCCTCGCGGTACTGACGTTCGCGGGTGCCGTCGCCGCCGCGGGAACGATACTGGTGGCGCGACACCGGGCGCAGGCCGCCGCCGACCTGGGCGCGCTCGGCGGCGCGGTGCTCGCCGTCGAGGGTGGTGACGTCGCCTGTGACCGGTCGCGTCGGATTGTGGAGGCCAACGGTGCCCGATTGGTGTCCTGTCAGCTCGACGGGTTCGACGTGGTCGTCGGCGTCGAGGTGACGCCGGCCGCGGTGGCACGCTTTGCGGGATCCGTGCGGGCCTGGGCCCGAGCCGGCCCTTCCCGCGCCGCGGGAGCCGACTCCGGACACCCGGCGGGCCTCGCCCGGCAGGTGGTGTGAACCGTACCGATGGGGATTGAAGGTACCGAACGGCGGAGGATGCGTCGCCCGGCCGGCCGGGCGATGGTTAGATGCCCGCAGGGACTTTGGCGCCGTACGTGCGGCGTCATGGTTGAGGAGGTCCGCATGGAGTTGTCGCTGTCGACCCGCACCGTTGGCGATCACACGGTGCTGGAGGTCGGGGGCGAGGTCGACGTCTATACCGCGCCGCGGCTGCGCGAGCGCCTCGTCGAGCTGGTCGAGGCCGGCGCCCGCAGCATGGTTGTCGACCTCAGCCGCGTCGAGTTTCTGGACTCCACCGGACTGGGTGTCCTGGTCGGTGCCCTGAAGCGATTGCGAGCCGCCGGCGGCTCGCTGGCACTCGTGTGTGGCCACGAGCGGTTGCTCAAGATTTTCCGGATCACGGCCCTGGACCGGGTCTTCGCGTTGTACGACTCGGTCGAGGCGGCCATCGCGTCGACGGACCCTGACGCGGGCGAGTCGGCATAACGCGATGCCGACGGTACGTCTGTCGTTTTCACCGGCACCGGCCCATGTGCGGACCGCCCGGCTGGTGGCGGTCGCCGTGGCGCGCCGGGCCGGGGTAGCCGAGGAGCTGTTGGAGGAGATCCGGCTGGCGATCGGCGAGGCTTGTTCACGTGCGGTGGCGTTACACCGCTCGCACGGCGTGAACAACCTGATCGACGTGGCGATGCAGGACGGAGACCGGTTCACGGTCCGGGTGGTGGACCGGGCCGACGGTTCGGCGACGGATCCGGCGATGTTTCTCCCCGATGGCCCGAGCGGTGCGATGGCGGACGAACTCGCCGACGATACAACCGTGGAACTCGCCGACGCGATGGCCGAGGAGGCGGTCGCCGCGCAAATGGGCCTTGCGCTGCTGTCCGGTCTGGTCGACGACCTTGAGGTCAGCAGCGTCGCCGA
>JAVHWE010000239.1:0-15453 GCA_032160285.1 Micromonosporaceae bacterium
CCGCGGCGTTGCTCGCGTTGATGTCCGGTCGGCGCACGGTGACGCCGTGCCGGCGGGCATCGTCCACAAGCGACTGTGGCGAGTAGAACCCCATCGGCTGCGCGTTGAGCAGTGCGGCGCAGAACGCCGCCGGGTGGTAGCGCTTGAGCCACGCGCTCGCGTAGACCAGATAGGCGAAGCTCATCGCGTGGCTCTCCGGAAAGCCGTAACTGGCGAACGCCGACAGCTTCAGATAGAGGTCGTCGGCCAGCTCACCGGTGATGCCGTTGGCGGCCATGCCCTGGTAGAGCCGGTCTCGCATCGCGATCATCTTGTCCCTGGAGCGTTTCGCGCTCATCGCCCGACGCAGCTCGTCGGCCTCCCGCGCACTGAACCCGGCGACCTCGATGGCCATCTGCATGAGCTGCTCCTGAAACAGCGGCACGCCGAGGGTGCGCTCCAGCGCCTTCTCCAGCTTCGGATGCGGGAAGGTCACCTTCTCCTTCTTGTTCTTGCGGCGGATGAAGGGGTGCACCGAGCCGCCCTGGATCGGGCCCGGCCGGATCAGCGCCACCTCGATCACGATGTCGTAGAACTCCCTCGGCTTGAGCCGGGGCAGGGTCGCCATCTGGGCGCGGCTCTCCACCTGGAAGACCCCGACCGTGTCGGCCTCGCACAACATGTCGTAGACCTCGACGTTGTCCAGGTCCATCGTGGACAGATTCCAGTCCAGACCCAACATCTCGTACGCGTACCGCAGCGCCGACAGCATGCCCAGCCCCAACAGGTCGAACTTGACCAGCCCGACCGAGGCGCAGTCGTCCTTGTCCCACTGCAGGACGGTGCGGTCCGGCATCCGGGCCGGTTCCACCGGGCACACCTCGATCACCGGCCGGTCGCAGATCACCATGCCACCGGAGTGGATGCCCAGGTGCCGGGGGAACGTCAACAGCTCATTCGCGTACTCCACGACCGGCGTCGGGATTTCGTCGACGTCCGTCACGGCCACCGAACCCCACCGGTCGATCTGCTTGCTCCACGCGTCCTGCTGCCCCTGGGCGTACCCGAACGCCCGGGCCATGTCTCGCACCGCCGATTTCGGCCGGTACGAGATGACGTTGGCGACCTGGGCGGTGTGGCGTCGGCCGTACCGGCGGTAGACCTCCTGGATGACCTCTTCGCGCCGGTCGGACTCGATGTCGACGTCGATGTCGGGCGGACCGTCCCGCTCCGGCGACAGGAACCGCTCGAACAGCAACTCGTGCTGGACCGCGTCGACATTGGTGATGCCCAGCGCGTAGCAGACCGCGGAGTTCGCCGCCGAGCCCCGACCCTGGCAGAAGATGCCCTTGGCCCGGCAGATCTCGACGATGTCCCAGACGATCAGGAAGTACCCGGGGAACCGGAGATCTTCGATCATGTCGAGTTCGTAGGCGAGCTGGGCGTATGCCCGGGGATTCTCCGCTGGTTTACCGTACCGGCCGTTGGCGCCGGCCATGGTCAGCCGGCGCAGCCAGTCCATTTCGGACAGCCCCGGCTCTCCCACCGGGTACGCGGGCAGTCGGGGCGCGACCAGCTTGAGGTCGAAGGCCAGTTCGCGGCCGAGGGCGGCGGCCCGATCGACCGCGCCGGGGTACCCGGCGAACCGTTCGGCCATCTCTGCGCCGCTGCGCAGGTAGGCGGTACCCGCCGCGGGCAGCCACCCGTCGATCTCGTCCAGGCTCCGCCTGGCCCGGACCGCGGCCAGGGCGGCGGCGAGCCGACGCCGCGACGGGGTGGCGTAGTGCACGTTGTTGGTGGCCACGCACCCCAGCCCGGCGTCCTTCGCCAGCGCGGCCAGCGCGGTATTGCGGTCTTCGTCGTCGGCGTACCCGTGGTCGGTGAGCTCGACCGCCACGTGCTCGGTACCGAACAGGTCGGTGAGCCGGGCCAACTCCCCCGCGGCGGCCGCGACCCCGCCGGTGCGCAGCGCCGCCGGCACCTGCCCCTTGCGACAGCCGGTGAGCGCCACCACGTGCCCACGCAGCGTCTCGGCGTCCGGTTCGAGGTCGTAGACCGGCCGGCCCTTCTCCCCGCCCCGCAGGTGCGCCTCGGAGATGACCCGCGACAGCCGGGCATACCCCTCCGCGCCGCGGGCCAGCAGCAGCAGATGCCGGCCGGCCGGGTCGGGTTCGCCACCCTGCGGGCCGGCCAGACCCAGCGACAGCTCGGCCCCGAAGATCGTCGGAACCCGCAGCGCGCGGGCCGCTTCGGCGAAACGCACCACGCCGTAGAACCCGTCGTGGTCGGTGATGGCCACCGCCGACAGCCCCAGCAGGGCCGCCCGCTCGGCCAGCTCCTCGGGGTGACTGGCGCCGTCGAGGAAGCTGAAGTTGGTGTGGCAGTGCAGCTCGGCGTACGGCACCGGGTCGGCCGGCCGGTCCAGCTCGGGCGCGGTGTACTCCGGCCGCTTGCGGGTCCAGGCCGGCGAGTCTCCGCCGTCGGGGTCGACGGCGAGCGGGTCCACCACGAACGGCCGTTTCGGGTCGGGCCGACCCGACAGCACGCTTTCGAGCCGCGACCACGGCACGTCCGGATTATTGAAGCCCATGATCATCTCTAGTCATAGCTCGCCTCCACCACCCACCGGCCGCCGGTCAGGGCCGCGAGCACCGCCCGACCGTCGGCGAGCAGCAACTGGAACCGGACCCGCCGGTCCGCCTCGGCCGGTGCCCACCAGCGCTCGTCGGCCGGCCACGGCCCCGCCCACCCGACCACCTCCACCGCCGACGCCGGTGCCAACGCCGATGCCGACGCCGGTGCCGATGCCGACGCCGGTGGCGACGCCGTATGGATCGTGAGCCGGGCCGGTATCCCGGTCATCGCCAGCCGCCCGGTGACCCCGACCGGCGCGCCGTCGGCGGTGACCACGGTCGCGGGTACCGGCTGGGGTAGCACCGTCGCCGGTGCGGGCGACGGCAGCCGACCAGGCCACGGCGGCTCGGCGGGGTATCCGGGGGTCCGCTCGTCGCCCCAGGCCACCAGCCGGACCCGGTCGGCGAAACCCCGGCCGCCACCGAGGACGGGCTGGACAACCGCTTCCGGGCCGAGCATGCCCTGTACCCGGGTCATGGCCCGGTGTGCCCGGTCGCGATCCTCGCCGGCCTCGCCCCACAGCCCCAGTTGGAATCCGGTGTGCTCGACCACCCCCTCGGGGCTCAGGCGCAGCCGGACGATCCCCGAGGTGGGCGTGGTACGGCTGGCCGCGGCGGTGAGCCAACCGTCGAGCTGCCAGCGCGTCCGGTCGGCGATGCCCGCGGGGCTGAGCAACCCGTCATGGCGCCAGGTGCGGTGCAGCACCTCACCGAACACGGTGCGCGCTTCGATACCCAGCCGGGTGCAGGCCAGCCCGTGCGCGGCGAGCCGCTGGTGCAGGCGGTCGGCCAGCGCCCGGGCGGCGAAGGCCGCGGCGTCGACCCGCTCCAACGGCTCATCGAACTCGTCGGTCACATCAAGATCCGGAGGTGGCTGGCGGGGAGCCAGGGGCCGCTCGTCGCGGCCGGCGGCGAGCTGGTGTGCCAGCGCCGCGTCGAACCCGAATCGCGCCAGCACGTCCCCCGCGGGCACGGCGGTGAAATCGCCGAGCGTACGGATGCCCAGCCGGCGCAGCAGGTCGGCCAGGTCCGGTCGGCCGAGCGCAGCGACGTCGAGGGCGGCCAGAAAAAACGCGGTGCCACCGGCGGGTATCAGCCGGCCGGCCCGGGCGGCGAGAATCCCGGCGAACACCCCGTCCGCGATGCCGACCTGCGCCTCGACCGCGCACCGCTGGGCGACCTGCTCGACCATCAGCTCGGCGGCGGCCTCTTCGCCGTCGAAGTACCGGACCGGACCGCGGGCGGCCAGCGCGCAGACCCCCGGCCGGACCACCTCGACGCCGGGGGCGAGTTGTTCGACCGCGGCCACCACGGGCTCGAACGCGCGGGCATCGCGCCCCGCGTCGTGATCGACCACGACCAGACCCGGACACCGCCCCTGCGCCTCGCGCCGGCGCAGCCCCCGGCGCACCCCCTCGACCCGCGCGGCCGGTGAGCAGGCGAGCACCCGGTTGGCGTGCAGGATGGCCACCGGCCCGTGCGCCGACACACCCTCGATGATCTCGGCGGCGACCACTGGCCAGTCCGGGCACCACACCACCATCGTCCGCACGCCACTCATCCGGCCGTCCGTTCGCCAGTCACCCGTTCGCCGGTCATCCGATCGCCGGTCACCCGATCGCCGGTCATCCGATCGCCGCGAGGGCTTGCGAGCGGTTGTCCGTCAGCGAGCGCCCACGACGGATGCCGGCCATCCCGATCCCGCCGTCCGGTCCCGGCAGCCACAGGTCGAGCTCGATCCCCGGTCGGGTGGACGCGACGACCCTGACCCTGCGGCTGCCCAACCGACCGGGCCCGGTCCGCACCCCGAACCACTCCTGGTCGACGGCGGCGACCCGCATGTCGCTGCCCTCCCAGGCCGGGCCCAGGCTCAGCACCGTGCAGCGGTGCTGCCGAGCCCGCGCCGCCAGACGGCGCGCCAACCGACCCGACACCGGGCCGGACGGGTGGACCAGCACCGCGCTCAGCCCGGACAGCAGAGCCGCCGTCACGTCCGCCCAGGCCGGGCCGGGCTCGGGAACCAGCACCAGTTGATCCATCCGGATCCCGAGTTCGCTGGCGGCCACGCACCCGAACGAGGGCACCCCGACAACTCCGCACCACCCGCCCTCGGCCGACACCCGGGCCATCAGCGCCGTCGCCAGGGACACCCGGGCGGCATCGCCCTCGACCGCCACCACCGCGCCCCGTCTCAGCCCCCGGCCGAACAACTCCTCGAACGGTGCGGGCAGCGGCATCCCCACACCGACCGCGACCCGCGGATCGGTATCTCCCACGACGGCCCGCAACCGGCGCGCCGTGGCAACAGCCAAGCCGACCGACTCCATCGCGTCACCCGAGACCCGGCGGACGAAGAGCCGCGCTCTTCCGGCGACGCGACATCGTCAACTCGCCAGACGGCTGTCCAGCAGCGGTTGGTAGGACAGGCCCAGCGCCACCTCGACGACGGCGGTGAACTGCTCGGCGGCGCGCAGCAGATCGTCGGCCTCCCGGGCGGTGACCACCCGCGGGATACCGGCCTCGGCGGAGGCGCGTTTGCTGGCGCCGGCCGCGAAGAAGGAGGCCCACTCGCCGAACTCCGGCGCGACCATCACCAGCAGTGACCACACGCTGATGAGGCGACCTCGCCGACCGGGTGCCGACCGGGCACGGGCGGCCAGCACCGCGGCGGCGGCACGCAGCGCGGCCAGGTGCGCGCCGGCGTACCGGAGCCCGTCGGTCCGGGTGTCCGCCGCCTCCTCCAGGCCGTGGCGGGCCAGTGCGATCAGCTCACGGGGGCTGCGATGGGGCAGCGCGTGCGCGGGAACGGGGAGTTCCTGGCGTCCGTCGTGGACGTCGGTGGACCTCGGGCCGGGGACGGCGGTCGGTCGGATGGTCGGCATCAGGTCTCCCTCGGTACGCATGAATCGGTCAGTGCCGCCACGGAGGAAGACGCAGCAGCGTGCCGGCCGGGCACAGCGCTTCCCCACACCACACCCGGCCGGGTGGACCGCCAACCGTCGCCCGGGGGTCGAGGGCGACGGTTGGCAGCCCCGCCGCGAGGTCGGTCGGCGAAGACCAACCCCGAGCGGTATCGCGAACCGCTCCCGGGAACGACGCCGCGAACGCCTTCCCGAGTCTCGTCGAACGCGTGTTCGAACTTGAGGGCAAGACTACACCGGAGGCCTGACAAAAAAATGGGGTGGGCGAAGATTTTCGAACATGAGTTCGAAGAGCGCGTGGGTTGGAGGCCTCGGCTTCACGGTTACGCGGTTGCCTGTGCCCCAGGCCGGTCGATCAGTACCCGGCGGAGTTCGACGATCATGTCGAGGTAGGACGGGTTGGCTCGCTGGGCCATCGAGGTCGCCGCGGGACAGTTTCTGGTTGCCCTGGACACCTTCAGCGACCCGTCGTAGGCCCCAGTACGCGGCATACACGCGTCTACCGGAGCGGCGGAACAGGGTGTCGTCGCCGGCAATCGCCAGCGGCGCGTTATAGGCAACCGCCGATGCTCATGGTCTCGCCTCCCGGATCATTGCGACACGCCGGCCGTATGCTCCGGCGCATAGTCCCTGCGGCGTCGGCGGTCAATACCGCGTTTCGCCGCCGTCAGACCCGGTCGCGGACCCTGGCATGCGCGTTGTCTACCGCGAGGACGGGCCGGATCAGGTCGATCAGGTCGTCGTGGACCGCGCCGGTACTCAGCAGCGCCGTTCCGCAGCCTTCCAACAGCGGGCCGCCGGTCAGGTCAGTGACCCGACCGCCGGCCTCCTCGACGATCACTGGCAGCGCGGCGAGATCCTCGTAGCCCATCTCGGTACCGGCGATCATGACCGCGTCGATGACACCGGTGAGCAGACCGGCGACGCCACCCGAGTAGCCGCAGGCCCGCACGTTGCGGTGCAGCGTCGTGAGCACGTCGGTGCGCCACACGTGCGGATTGACCATCTCCACTCGAGCCTGCGCCAGCGTGGGCACCGTGCGCAGCACGGGAGCGACCTCGATATCGCCGGTGCGCACCCGGCAGCCCCGCCCGCGACCGGCGTAGATCATCTGGCGGGCGACCGGCTCATTGCGCACGCCCACGGCCGGGCCGTGCTCGTCCTCGACGGCGATCACCACGGTGAAGATCGGGATGCGGTGTGCGAAGTAGAAGGTTCCGTTGATCGGATCGACCACCCAGCGTCGACCCGACGTGCCCGTGGTTGTTCCCGCCTCCTCGCCGTACACCTCGTCGTTCGGAAAATGATGCCGGATCTCGTGGCGAATCAACGTCTCCACCGCGTGATCCGCCTCGGTTACCTCGGTGCCATCCGACTTGAGCGTCACCCTGAAATCGGCAGCGTAGAACCGGTCCATGGCCAGCCGCCCGGCCCGATCGGCAAGCTCCACGGCGAACGCCAGCACATCCCGATCCACCACTGAATCCATCGGGGCACCCTACGCGACGACCACCACGAAGGACTGCCCACCGCACTCAGTCGGTCGCACGCACGTTCGACGGAAGTGCGAAGTCGAGCGGGACGATACCCCGGTCCCGTCGCTCAGCGTTAAGAACAACGGCCCCGATCCCCGCCGCCACGTCGGCTACTTCCGCTGCGCTATCTGGATCAGGTTTCCGCAGGTGTCGTCGAACACCGCCGTGGTCACCGGTCCCATCTCAGCGGGCTGCTGCGTGAACCGCACGCCGAGCCGCTCCAGCCGGACAAACTCGGCGGCGACGTCGTCCACGGCGAAGGACGTGTAGGGGATACCGTCGCTGACCAGCGCCTCCTTGAACACCTTGGCGGCGGGGTGGGCGTCGGGTTCGAGCACCAGTTCGGTGCCATCCGGATCGTCGGGCGAGACGACGGTCAGCCAGCGGTACTCGCCCAGCGGTATCTCTGTCTTCTTCTCGAAGCCCAGCACGTCGGTGTAGAAGCGCAGCGCCTTGTCCTGGTCATCGACCAGGACGCTGGTCAGGTTGATTCTCATCGGATCTCCGGTGCGGGTCGGGGCTGAGCCATCGGTCGGCGATGTGCTCCAGCGGCCGGGTGTCTAGGTGGTGGAACTTGTAGCGACCGTCCCGGCGGGTGACGATCAGGCCGGCGGCTTCCAGTACGTCGAGGTGCTGGGAGATCGCCTGGCGTGACGAGGTGAGCCGGTGCTTCATGGCCAGCCGTGAACAGATCTCGAACAGGGTCTGACCATCACGTCCGGCCAGCTCGTCGAGGATCTTCCGGCGCGTGGGGTCGGCCAAGGCCTGGTACACATCACCCACGACGGCGATTATATGCAAGCTGCTACTTGCCTGTCGATGTCCAGGGCCGGTTGCTCGCCACGCGTTCGAGCGGACCGGGCAGCAGCACAGTTGCGCGAGCCGCGGTTCGCGGTCGGTGGACTCATCGGCCAAGATGTGTACATGAGGCTTCACCCGAATGCCCAGACGGTGCAGGACGCGCTCGACACGACGAGCGCGCACAACGCCGACGGCGAGCCGAGTCTGGTCCGCGTCCTGCCCGACGCGGTCCACACCGCCGTGGCCGCCGCGGCGGCACTGGGGGTGGAGGTGGGCCAGATCGCCAACTCGCTCATCTTCGACGCCGACGGCGAGGCACTGCTCGTGCTGACGTCCGGCGCGCACCGGGTGGACACGGCAAAGGTGGCCGGCATCGTCGGCGCGCGGAAGGTACGCCGGGCCTCGGCCGACTTCGTCCGCCGCCACACCGGTCAGGTCATCGGCGGCGTCGCGCCACTCGGCCACCCGGCCCGGGTGCACACCCTCGTCGACACGGCGCTGGACTCCTACGACGAGATATGGGCCGCCGGCGGCATCCCGCAGGCGGTGTTTCCGATCACGTACACGGAACTGGTGCGCATCACCTCGGGCCGGCCCGCCGAGGTGGCGTGACCGGGTCATCCGCCGGGGTCCGGCCGGTCACCCTCCACGTCTGGCGGGTGCCCCGATCCGCCGTACCCCGCGCGCTGTGGCGGATGGCGGTGGACCGGCGCCGGCTCCGGCGTACCCCCGGGGTTTCTTTCGCCAAGCTCCTGGGCACCGGCCGTGATCTGCGTTTCGGGTTGGGCGACGCGGACCCCACCCGGTGGGCGGCCATCGTCGTATGGCACGACGCCGCCGCGGCCGAGGAGTTCGCCGGCTCTCCCGTCGGCCGGTCCTGGGCCGCGATCGCGACCGCGGGCTGCCGGCTCACCCTGCGACCGGTCAGCAGCCGCGGTAGGTGGGCCGGGCGGGCACCCTTCGATGCGGCAGCGCCGGGCGGCCCGATCGCGAACGGCCCCGGGCCGGCCGGGAACGGCCCCGGGCCGGCCGGGAACGGCGCCGGGCCGATGCTCGTGCTCACCCGCGCCCGGCTGCGCCCCGCCCGGGCGCCCCGGTTCTGGCGCACGATCCCCCGGGTGGCCCGGGCGCTGCCGACCACGCCGGGTCTGCTCGCCGCGTTCGGCGTCGGCGAGGCGCCGCTCGGGTGGCAGGGCACGATCAGCGTGTGGCGCAACGCGACGGACCTCGTAGGCTTCGCGTACCGTCGCCCCGGACACCGGGCGGTCGTCGCGGCGACGCCGGCCCGACGATGGTATGTGGAAGAGCTCTTCGCCAGATTCGCGGTTCTCGATATCAGTGGCGACCGCGACGTGCTGGGCTGGACGGAAAGGGACGACCCGGGATGAGGCTCGTGGCGTGGCAGCCCGACGACCTGGTACGGCGGCTCGACGACGTGATCGGGCTGTACGGCGCGGCGATGGGATATCACGCCGACCTGTTGCAGACCCGCCGCGGATACGTGGCCGCGCACACCGGCCGGCCCGGGTTCCGGGCCGTCGCCACCCTCGCCGACGACGGCGCCCTGCTGGGCTTCGGGTACGGGTACACGTCGAGCTCGGGCCAGTGGTGGCACGACCAGATCCGGGCGTCGCTGCGGCGCGACACCGGGCGGGCCTGGCTGTCGGACTGCTTCGAACTGGTGGAGCTGCACGTGCGCCCGTCCACGCAGGGCCACGGCGTCGGCGAACGACAACTGCGGTCGCTGCTGTCCGGCGTGCAACGGCAGACCGTCGTGCTGTCCACCCCGGAGGCCGACGAGCACACGTCCCGCGCCTGGCGACTGTACCGACGGTTCGACTTCGTCGACGTCCTCAGGGACTTCTACTTTCCGGGTGACGACCGCCCGTTCGCGATCCTCGGCCGGGCGTTGCCGCTGCCGGCACATGCGCCCGCCTAGCGGACCACGCGGTCCGCGGCTCTGGCTGTGGCCCATGCTCGGCCTGCTGGTCCTGGCCGAGATCGGGTACCCGCTGGCCAGCGGCGTGCAGCGGGCACGACTCGTGGTGGTCACGGTGCTCGTCGGGTACACGGTCTCGGTGGCGCACGCCGCCGCCACCCGGGCCTGGCGGGCGGCGACGGCACTGGTACTCGTCACGACCGGTGGCGGGTTCGCGGTGGAGGCGACGGGGGTGGCGACCGGATTCCCGTTCGGCCCGTACGCCTACGGCACGGCGCTGGGACCGCGACTGCTTGGCGTACCGCTGGTGATTCCGTTGGCCTGGACCTGGATGGCATGGCCGGCCTGGCTCGTCGCCGGCCGTTTGACCCAGCCGGCCCAGGTTCGGGCCCGGCCCGGGCGGGACAGGGCCGGGCGGGCCGGGGCCGGACGGGTTCTGTTGGCGGGGATCGGGCTGGCCGGCTGGGATCTGTTCCTCGACCCGCAGATGGTGGCCGAACGGTACTGGATCTGGCGTAGTCCCCGTCCTACGCTCCCGGCGGTACCCGATGTGCCGGTCTCCAACTATCTCGGCTGGCTGGTCGTGGCGACCGTACTGATGGGGTTGCTGTCATGGTCGCTTGGCCCGGACCGGGGCACGGGCGCGGACCGGGTGATGTATGCGTTGTACCTGTGGACCTACGTGTCCGGGGTACTGGGCCACGCGGTCTTCCTGGGGCTGCCGGCCTCGGCGTTGTGGGGCGGGCTGGCGATGGGGCTGGTGGCTGTCCCCCTCGCCGTGCGGCTGGTCAGGGAGTCCACGGCATGGTGATCATCTGGGCGGTTACCGGCGTCGTCGGGGCGCTCACCCTGCACACGGCGTTCAACGCCACGCTGCTCCGCCGGCCCCCGCCCGCCCGAACAGACCGCCCGACGGACCGGCCGACGGACCGGCCGACGGACCAGCCGACGGACCAGCCGACGGACCGGCCGGATCAACCGGACGACGGGGCGACACGCGGCCCGACGGTCGCGGTGCTCCTGCCGGTACGGGACGAGGCCGTGCGGGTGGGAGCCTGTCTGCGCGGCCTGCTCGGCCAGCGGGACGTTGCCGACCTGGAGATCATCGTCCTCGACGACGGATCCACCGACGGTACCGCCGACGTGATCCGCGCCGCTCTCACCGGCACCGGCGACACCATCCGGGTACGCCTGATCACCGGTGACCCGCTGCCGCCCGGCTGGCTCGGAAAACCGCACGCGTGCGCCCAACTCGCCGCGTCGACCACCGCGGACGTCCTCGTCTTCGTCGACGCCGACGTGGTGCTCGCCCCGCACGCCGTCGCCGCCGGCGTGGCCCTGCTCGACGGTGTCACCGAACCCGACGCGACCAACCAGCACAACAAGATTGCCTTGCTCAGCCCATACCCGAGGATTGTCGGTCAGGATCTTGTCCAGCCGTTGCTGCAGTGGTCGTGGCTGACCTTTCTACCGCTGCGCGCGATGGAACGGTCGCCGCGGGAGTCGCTGGCGGCCGCCGGGGGGCAGTTCCTGGTGGTACGGGCCGGGGCGTACGCGGCCGCCGGCGGGCACGGCGCGGTGCGCGACCGGGTCCTCGAGGACCTCGCGTTGGCCCGTGCGGTCAAGCGCACCGGCGGTCGGATCGCCCTCGCCGACGGCTCCCGGCTCGCGACCTGCCGGATGTACCCCTCGTGGCGGGAGCTGACCGACGGGTACGCCAAGTCCCTGTGGGCCTCGTTCGGCTCGCCGGCCGGCGCGGCGGTGGTGGTCGCCGTTCTGCAGGTGCTGTACGTGGTGCCGTTCGTCGCGATGCTCACCGGCTCGGTGGCCGGCCTGGTCGGGTACGCGCTGGCCGTCACCGGCCGGATGCTGTCCGCCCGCGCCACCGGCGGACGGTGGATCGCGGCCTTCGCGCACCCGGTGTCGATCGTGATCTTCGGCGCGCTGGTTATCCTCTCGTTCGCCCGCCGACGCCGTGGTGACCTGCGGTGGAAAGGTCGTCCGGTCGGATGCGACACCCCGATGTCGTGGTAACCGGCGCGGGCTTGGGCGGCCTCGGGTGAGCGATGTCGTGGTGATCGGCGCGGGCGTGGGCGGTCTCGCGACCGCGCTGCGGCTGGCGGCGGTCGGACACCGGGTCACCGTGTACGAGCGCAGTGGCGACGTCGGCGGCAAGCTCGGCCGGTACACCCGAACCACCGACGCCGGCACGTTCCGGTTCGACACCGGGCCGAGCCTGCTCACCCTGCCGCACCTGGTGTCTGACCTGTTCGCCGCGGCCGGCGGCGCCGTCGGCGACCACCTCGACCCGGTCGAACTCGACCCGATCATCCGGCACCGGTTCGCCGACGGTACGGTTCTCGACTCATGCGCCGACCAGCGCGAGTTCGGCGAACGGATCAGCGCGACCATCGGCGAACGGTCGGCCCGGGAGTGGCGGCGGCTGTGGAAACGCGCCGGGCGGGTCTGGGAAGCCTCGTGGCGGCACGTGCTGACAACGCCCGCCAGGTCCACCGCGGGGCTGTCCAAACTGGCCTGGCGGTTCGGCGACCTGCGCGCCATCGGGCCGGGGCAGACGATGCGGGGGGTCGGCCGCCGCTACCTGTCCGACCCACGGATGCGGATGCTCTTCGAGCGGTACGCGACCTACGCCGGCGCCGACCCGCGCCGCGCGCCGGCCGCGCTGCTCGCCATCCCGTACGCGGAGCTGCGCTACGGCGGCTGGTACCTGCGCGGCGGGCTCGGCACCCTCGCCGACGCGCTGCTCGCCCGCTGCGACGCGCTGGGCGTACGGGTCCACCTCGACGCCCCGGTCGCCGCGATCGACGCCGGCGGCGGGCGGGTAACCGGCGTCCGGCTGGCCGACGGCACGAGCGTCCGCGCCGACATCGTGGTGGCAAACACCGACGCGCTGACGGTCTACCGCGACCTGTTGCCGGACCGGCGGCGGGCGGCCCGGCTGCGCGAACGCAGCCTTGCCGGCTTCGTCATGCTGCTGGGCGTCCGTGGCCGTACCCCCGGGCTGGCGCACCATACCGTGCTGTTCGGCCGCGACCCGGACGCCGAGTTCGACCAGATCTTCGGGCGACCGGGCCGGGGTGTGGTGGCCCGGCCGGCGACCGAACCGGCGATCCTGGTCACCGTGGCCGACGACGCCACGGTCCGGCCGGACGGTCACGAGGCGTGGTTCGTCCTGGTCAACGCGCCGCCGCAGGGAGACGACGCGGCCGGCGTCAACTGGACGCCGGCGGTCGTCGACCGGTACGCCGACCGGATCCTCGACATCCTGGCCGCCCGCGGCGTCCGGGTACGCGACCGGATCCTGTTCCGTGACGTGCGGACCCCGGCCGACCTCCAGCAGACCACGGGATCGCCGGGCGGAGCGATCTACGGTACGCCCGCGCACGGCCTGACCGGCCTGCGCCGCCCCGGCAACCAGGGGCCGGTACGCGGCCTGTTCCTGGTCGGCGGCTCCGTGCATCCCGGCGGCGGCCTCCCGATGGTCATGCTGTCCGCCTCGATCGTCGCCACCCAGATCGGCCCGGCGTAGCACCGCCGTGCGTCACGCGAAGCACCGCCGTGCCTCACGCGGAGGGCCGCCGGGCGTCAGCGGAGGGCGGCGCGGACGGCCAGGGCGAGGTGGGCCACGGCGACCAGGGCCAGCCCGGCCCAGCTTGCGGCGGCGACGGTGACCGCCACAGTACGGGGGTCCGCCGGCGGGCCGGTGCCGGTTGCGAGCAGGCCGGCGACGCCGGCGACCACCAGACCGGCGACCACGACGATGATGCGGGTCGGTCGTTCGGCGACGGTCACCACGCCGACACCCGTCATCCCGGCCGCCGCCGCCCGGGCCCGCAGGTACTCGTGCAGCCCGGACAATCCACCGGCGACGATGAGCAGCCAGACCGGCGCGCCCAACAGCCACAGCGCGACCAGCCAGCACACCTCGCTGAGCCGATCGGCGACCGCGTCGTAGACCTGACCGGCCCGCGAGGCCGTACCGGCGATGACGGCCACCGCGCCGTCGACCGAGTCCGCGATCGCGGACAGCAGCACCAGCGCGGCGGCGAAAAGTGGACCACCGCGCGACAGCGTCGCCGTCGCCGGTACGCCGGCCGACAGCAGCAGGCCGACACCGGTCACGGTGTTCGGGGTCGCCCCCAGGCGGGCGGCGGCACGACCCGACACGTACGCCAGCCGTAGCCAGCCGCGCACGAACCGCGACCCGGTGAACGGGTCGTACCCTCCGTGCAGGTCACGCCAGCCCGCGACATAGGAGTCCCAGGTCATCATCGGGCGGTTGGCTGCGCCCCGGGTACGCCAAGGTTGCGCCACACCTCGCGGGTGGCGGTCGAACGGTTGAGCGTGATGAAGTGGATGCCCGGCGCGCCCTCGGCGAGCAGCCGCGACGACAGCTCGGTGGCCACCTCCACGCCGATCGCGCGGACCGCGGCGGGATCATCGGCCACGGCGTGCAGCCGGGTGGCGAGGTCGGTCGGGAACGCCGCGCCGGACAGCTGGGCGAACCGCTCGATCTGGCTCACGTTGGTCACCGGCATCACGCCGGCGATGATCGGAACGTCGATGCCGCGGGCGGCCACCGCGTCGCGCAGCCTGGCCCAGTCCTGCCAGTTGAAGAAGAACTGCGTGATGGCGAACTCCGCGCCGGCCCGGCATTTGCGCACGAAGAAGTCCACGTCGGTGGCCAGGTCGGGCGAGCGCGGGTGCTTCTCGGGGAACGCGGCCACGCCGACGCAGAAGTCACCGCTGGCGCGGACCAGTCCGACCAGTTCGTCCGCGTAGCTCAGTCCCTCCGGGTGCGCCACCCACTCGGCCCGCGGATCGCCGGGTGGGTCGCCCCGCAGCACGAGGACGTTGTGGATGCCCGCGGCGGCGTAATTGCCGATCACGTTGCGCAGTTCGGCGACGGAGTGGTTGACCGCGGTCAGGTGGGCCAGCGGCAACAGGGTCGTCTCGGTGGCGATCCGTTCGGTGACCATGATCGTGGTGTCGCGGGTCGAGCCACCGGCGCCGTACGTGATCGACACGAACGAGGGCCGCAACGACTCCAGCTCGCGGATCGTCTGCCAGAGCAGGCGCTCGCCGTCGACCGTCTTGGGCGGGAAGAACTCGAACGAGAACGTCGGACCGGCCGTCCGCACCAGCTCACCGACGGACGGCGCCGGACGGGGCATCACCGAGGGAAGTCCGAGGGCCACGCCCGGACTGTACCCGTCCGGTGCGCCGGGGCGCGGGGCCGTCCCGCTCGCCGGTGGCCGGAAAACCGTCGTACCCGGGGAGTAGAACCGGATGCCTGGGGGCGGCGAAACGGTACTGACGGGGGGTCGCGACAACCGGCGTCGACGTGATGGAGGTGCCTCGATGACGCCGTCGCGGCTGGACCCCGACCCGTACCCGGGGTCGGAGTCCATCGGAGCGATGCTGACCCGGGTCCGGCTGGCGTCCGGCCGGTCCCAACTGCGCCTGGCCGAGCTGCTGTGTGCCGCCTCGGGTGTCTCGACGATCACCCGGCACGAGGTGTCGCGCTGGGAGCGGGAGGAGCGGATACCCGGTGTGCACTGGCTGCGCTGGCTCGCCACGGTGCTCGACCTGCCGTTGGCGGAGCTGGAGGGCGCGACCGCGAT
>JAVHWE010000260.1:0-9067 GCA_032160285.1 Micromonosporaceae bacterium
CAACCGACCGGCCGACGGCATGGCGGTCGACACCATCGTCATCCACGACACCGAGGGATCGCTGCAACAGACCGTCGCGGCCTTCCAAGATCCCACGTACCACGTTTCCGCGCACTACGTGATCGACACCGACGGCACCATCGTCCAGATGGTGCGGACCCGAAACATCGCCTGGCATGCCGGCAACTACTCCATCAACATGCACTCCATCGGCGTCGAGCACGTGGGCCACGCGACGAACGGGATCGTCGAGTACACCCCCGCGATGTACGACGCGAGCGCCAAGCTGGTCAGGTGGTTGGCCCGGAGGTTCGGCGTGCCGCTCGACCGGCAGCACATCATCGGGCACGACAACGTGCCATCGGCGGACGGGACCAACGTCCCACCCATGCACATGGATCCCGGCCCCTTCTGGAACTGGCAGGCGTACATGTGGCGGCTCGGCGCCCCGGTGCTGCCGGGGCTGGGCACGAAGCTGGTCACGGTCGCGCCGATCTGGCCGCTCAACAAGCAGCCGGTCACCGGCTGCTTCCCGGATGAGCCGACACAGTGTGTCAACACCAGCAGGGAACCGACCGGCATCGTGTACCTGCGCACCGCCCCGGGCCGGAGCGCTCCGCTGTTGACCGATCCGGTACTGGGCCAGGGCACGACCGACATCGGCAACATCGCCGCCAAGGCGTACGTCGGCCAGCGGTTCGCGGTGGCCGGCTACCGGTACGGCACCGACGGGCTGCGGGTCCAGATCTGGTACGGCGGGCAGTTGGGTTGGCTGTTCAGCCCGTGGACGGCACCGACGGTGTTCCCGGCCGCCGGCACGTACCTGACGCCGAGGGCGGGATTGGCCAGCATTGCGGTCTACGGGCGGCCCTATCCCGAGGCGTCCGCGTACCCCGCCGGCTTCACCGGCGCACCGGCGGTCGTCCCGCGACCGGACCGGATCGCCGCGGGCCAGCGGTACAGCGTGGCGGCCGGCAGCGTGCCGACGGACTACTACCACACGCCGACGTTCAACGCGCCGGCAGATTACGTCGTGGTGAGGGGCACCGACGAGTACGTCCGGATCCAGTTCAACGGGCGCGAGGCGTTCGTCCGCACGGCTGACGCCGTCCTGTCGGACTAGCCGGATGGGGACGCCCCGGCCCGGTGCCGGCAGGATTAAGACTGACGCAATTGTTCCTTACGGGCGGGTTGGCAGCGCCCGAGCCGCCTTACGCTCAGCCATGTCGGGGGTGAACGGCCGGTACCGAGAATGGCAGGGGGTAGCTGGACATCACACCTTCCTCGCCGCGTCGGGGAACGACGGTGTCCGCCGACGTTGCCGCAGACCGTCCGGTGCATGCCACCGGCGGTGACCAGACGTTGACCCCGGCGGTACCGCCGGCGGGTGGTGGTGTCGACGGCGGTGTGGTCTCGTACATCGAGCCGATGGGTGACGTCACGGCCGCCCGTGAGCCGCGCCGGCCGGGTGGCGTGGAGCTGCTCGCGGCGGCGTTCGTCGTGGCCGTCCTGGTGGAGACGTCGCTGGGCGGCGTGCTGACCGCGCGCTGGCTGCAGACCTGGATGACGATCTTCCTCTCGGTGCTGACCCAGGCGATGCCGTTCCTGGCGTTCGGCGTGGTGCTGTCGTCGGTCATCGCGGTCTTCGTCCCGGCGGGCTTCTTCGCCCGCGCGCTGCCCCACCATCCGGCGTTCGCGGTGCCGGTGGCCGGCGTGGCCGGCGTGCTGCTGCCCGGCTGCGAATGCGCGTCGGTACCGATCGCGGGCGCGCTGGTTCGGCGGGGAGTGACGCCGGCGGCGGCGATCGCGTTCCTGCTCTCCTCGCCCGCGGTCAACCCGGTGGTGCTCGCCGCGACGGCGGTCGCGTTTCAGGGCAACCCCCGGATGGTGGCGGCCCGTGCGGTGGCGAGCCTGGTCACCGCGTGCGGGATGGGCTGGCTCTGGCTCCGGATCGGCCGGCCCGGCTGGATCAAACTACCCGCGCGACCGGAACTGGCCACCACCGACCGGTCGGTCGCGTTCTGGGCGGCGTGCCGCCACGATCTCACCCAGGCCGGCGGTTTCCTGGTCGCCGGCGCGGCGGCGGCCGCGACCCTGAACGTCGCGGTACCGAAACACTGGCTGCAGACGCTCGGCCACAATCCGGTCCTCGGCGTGCTCACCCTCGCGGTGCTGGCGGTCGTGCTGTCGATCTGTTCGGAGGCCGACGCGTTCGTCGCCGCGTCGTTGCGGGAGTTCTCGCTGACCGCCCGGCTGGCCTTTCTCGTGGTGGGGCCGATGGTGGACCTGAAGCTGTTCGCGATGCAGACCGGCACGTTCGGCCGCGCCTTCGCCAACCGTTTCGCACCGGCCACGCTGGTACTCGGTGTCGTGGTGTCGGTGGTGGTGGGGAAGGCGCTGTTGTGAGCCGGCGGACGCAGGCGGTGCTGCTCCTTGTGGTCGGCGCGGCGGTGCTGCGCGCCAGTACGGGAGAGCTGTATCTGCGTTATGTCAAGTCCGGCCTGCGGCCGCTGTTGATCGTCGGCGGGATCGTGCTCGTGATCACGGCGCTGATGACCCTGTGGCACGAACTGACGGGCCGCACCGCCGACGCCGACGGCCACGGTCATCCGCCCGGCGACGGGCACGGGCACGGCGGTACGGGGTCCCGGGCGGCGTGGCTGCTGGTTGTACCGCTGTTCGGGATGCTGCTGATCACCGCGCCGGCGTTGGGTTCGTACGCCGCGACCCACGACGGCACCGTGACCCCCGTGCTGACCACGGTGGGCACGCTGCCGGCCGGCGATCCGGTCCGGATGCGGGTCGTCGAGTACGCCAGCCGGGCCGCGTACGGACACAGCGGCACCCTTGCCGGCCGTCAGGTCGCGCTCACCGGGTTCGTGGCCACGGATCCGAGTGGACATCCGTTCCTCGCCCGCATGTTGCTGCGCTGCTGCGCCGCCGACGCAGGCCCGGTCAAGGTCGGCCTGACCGGCCAGGTTCCCGGCGGCGTGAAGCCCGACGTCTGGCTGGAGGTGACCGGCCGGTACAGCCCGACCCGGGTCACCGACCGGATCAATGGCGGCGTCATCCCCTACCTCGACGTGACCGCGTGGCGTGTCGTCGCCGCGCCGTCGAGACCCTACGAATCACCGCAGTAACCCCTCCGGGTGACACCACGCTGTGGCTACGCCGCCAACGTTGACTTCGATAATGAAAACCGATATCAGTATCAACTATAAGCGCGCAGTCCGCGAACAAGACCACCACATGAGGAGACCGAAATGTCGTTGAACGTACCCACCGCGCTGCTGGAACGCGCCGAAACCGGACCGGTCGACGACGCCGCGTTCGTCGCCTGCGTCCGGGATTCGCTGCCGTACGCCTGGGCGGTGATCAGCGGCGTCGCCACCGACCTCACGACCGGTGGCGGTGACTTCGCCGACCACGAGGTACCGCCGCCGAGCGAGGCCGAACGCGGTCAACTGCTGCGGGCACTGGCCAGCGACGCGATCCGGGGCGGCCTGGAACGCCACTTCGGGGTGAAGCTCGCGTTCCAGAACTGCCACCGGGTCGCGGCCTTCGCCGTGTCCGCTGTGGACGGTCCGCGCTACCGTGAGTTCGTTTCGGGACGGGGCCAACTGCTCAACCAGTCCCCGCAGCTCCGTAGCTGTTGACCGACCCGTGCGCTGACACGGCGCCCCGCCGCTATCGCGCGGACGCCGTGACAGCGCAGGGTGGTCAGGTCCAGCAGGTGCCAGGTGAGTGCCTCGTTGTCGCCGGTGCTCCACCACAGCCAGTCCCCACGAGCGACGATCACGGTCACCCCGGAGCCGAGGGCGATCGTCCGGTGATCGGTCAGGTCGTACATGGACCCCTGCTGCACGC
Organism: Micromonosporaceae bacterium; assembly: GCA_032160285.1. GTDB lineage: Bacteria > Actinomycetota > Actinomycetes > Mycobacteriales > Micromonosporaceae > Planosporangium. Next base: position 3,868 of record JAVHWE010000260.1, read on the forward strand.
TGCTGGCGACACCGGCCGGCGCGATGGTGATGAGGAACTCGAACCGGTCCAGAACGGCGGCGTCGGTGAGGGCCGCGGCCTGCCCGGCGTCATTGATGCGTCGGCGGTCACGGCCGTCCGGGCGCTGCACCTCGATGCGGCTGCCGGCTCCGTCGGCGGTGACCACCCGGCACCGGGTCGGGGTACAGGTGGCCTGCTGGTCGGCGCGGACCGCGATCGGGATGTGCTTGCCGGTCAGCGGGTTGTACAGGTCGGCCGGGCCGTTGACACCGCCGGCGGCGCTGGTCAACCACGGCCACGCGGTCTGCGCGTAGACGCCGGGAATCGTGCGCACCTCGACCGGCCCCCCGTCCAGGGACACCGACCGCAGCTGGGTGGCCGGCGGCGTGGTCGCCGCGGTGGTGACCCACCGCAGCCGCCCCCCGGCGATCAACAGATCATACCGGGAGTTGTTGACGACCGCGGCGCCCGCGTCGGCGACCAGTTCCCGGGCCGGCCCGCCGGACCGGTCGGCGGTCCAGACCGCGGCGTGGGCGATGCCCCGCTCGTCGGTGACGCTTCTGATCCAGTACAGCCGGGCGGGGGTCGCCACGACGGCGTCGACAATGTCGCCGGAGCCCGGTGTGATGGTCTGGAGCACCCGCGGCGGCCTCGACCCGGTCAATGCCACCAGGCTCGTGGAGATGGCGTCCGGGCTCGTCGCCGTCCCGATTGAGCTGTCCCGATCGAGGACCAGCATCGGGGCGTAGCTGTCGCCGTCGGGCAGCACCGCGGACAGGCTCACCGGCCTGGCCCGCGGCCACCGGTCGGCCAGCGTCCGCGGACCGGTGTCCGCTGTCGCCACCACACCAACGCTGCGGTGGCCGGGCAGGGCCAGCAGCGCCCCGGCGGCGGCCAGCGCGGCGAGCGCCCCGCCGACGGCGCGCCACTTCGGCGGATGCGGATCGCGGGTCATGCCTCGTACGGGTGGGCCGGAGCCGGAATCGGCTCTACGGTCAGTACCCGCACGTACGGAATCCGCTCGTGGTTGACCGCGTCCGCACCGGTCTGAGCGGTGTAGCGGCCGGTGACCTGGACCCACGCGTCCGGCCGCGGACCGCCTGGCATCTCGGCCGCGAGATCGCCGGCGAGACCGACCTTGATCGGCCGGGCGTCCGCGGCGCAACACATGATCACCATTCGGGTCAGGTACCACCCGCCGTGGTCGTCGGCGACCAGGAAACCCGACATCGTCACCGTTCGTGACCCCAGGGATCGGCCCTGGTCAAACACCGCGCGGGTGGCGTAGTCAAGCACCGACAGACGCACCGGGTCGCCGTCCGGCAACGGCGGGTAGTTAGTCGACGCCAGGGCCCTCAGGTCGGTACCCGAACGCGACGCCGCATACGAACCGAGGGCCGGCGGCGCGATCACGAGCAGCGCGAACACCGGAGCCAGCAGCAACCACACCACATCGAACCGACCATGTCCGTGCTGATGCCCGTCGGCGGCCGGGGGGGTGACGTCGGCCCGGGCGAACAGCGGCTGGCCAAGGCTGGCCAGGCCGACCACGACGAGCACCACCCCCGCGGCGATCAGATAGGGCCCGAGACCGACCCGCACGTACCGCACATACGTCCCGGTCAGCCCGATCTTGACCATGGTGCCGCCGACGAGGAACAACAGCACGGACTGCACCTCACGCCTCATCGGTCAGCTCCTTTTCGAGCGCCGGTCGTCACCACAGCACGGTACCGACCGCAACGGCGACCACCACCGCGACGACGAACGTGGTCGGGGCGAACCGGACCGCGAACCGCCGGCCGAACGTACCGACCTGCATCGCGAACAGCTTCAGGTCCACCATCGGCCCGACCACCAGAAATGCCAACCGGGCCGTCAAGGAGAACTGGGTCAGCGACGACGCGACGAACGCGTCGGCCTCCGAGCAGATCGACAGCAGCACCGCCAGGATGGCCAGCGCCAGCACCGAGAACACCGGTTGACCGGCAACGGCCCGCAGCCAGCCCGGTGGTACGACGACGTTGAGGGTCGCCGCGGCGGCCGCACCGATCACCAGATACCCGCCGGCCTGGGCGGCGTCGTGGCGGCAGGTCGCCACGAATGCCGACGCCCGCGACAACCCGTCGAGATTGGCGCGCGCGGGTAGGCGCATCCACTCGGCGCGGCCGAGTCTAAGCCACAACCAACCCATCACCACCGCCGTGACCAGGCTTGCGACGAACCGACCGACTACCATTTCCGGCCGGCCCGGAAAGGCAACCGCGGTGGCCACGATCACCACCGGATTGATCGCGGGAGCCGACAACAGAAACGCCAACGCCGCCGCCGGGGTGACCCCGCGGCGCACCAACGCGCCGGCCACCGGTACCGACGCGCATTCACAACCGGGCAGCAACGCGCCGGCCGTACCCGCCACCGGAACCGCCAGCCCGGCCCGGCCCGGCAACGCCCGCGCGAAGAAACCGGGCGGCACCACCGTACTAATCACCGCCGACAGCACCGTGCCGAGCACCACGAACGGCATTGCCTGAACCACGATCGACACGAACACCGTCAACCACGCACGGACCGGCGGCGACTCGCTCACGCCCACCAGCCAAACCCGCGCCACCACCGCCAGGACCAGCACTGCGGCCAGGATCTCGATCGCACCCAGATGCCCTCGCGGCGGCGGACCCGGCGGCGCACCAGGTTCCGCACCGCCCTTCCCGGCCGAGTCGGGCAGGGACGGGGCCCTCCCGGCAGGGTCGGTGACCGTCACCCCGCACACGGTACCCGCGCGGCACCGCCCGGCCGCGTCTACGTCGGCGTGTCCGAACAACGCCCGGCGTACGCCACCGGCCGGTCGATACTCCCGACATCCTCAATGCGCTGGCGCACAGGATGGGCCGGGCCGGGGAATGGTCACCGGGTCGGCGCGGGTGGCTATCCGGTGGGCCGGCCCGGTGGGCCGAAAGCGGTCAGGAACCGGTCGCGGAAGGAGTCCATCCGCCAGACCGGGGCCGCTAAGCCGGGCTTCAGGCCGGCTGTCCAGCCCCATCCGGAGATCCGGTCCAGCACGCTCTGGTCGCGGGCGACAATCGTGATCGGTACGTCGTGGCTGGCGCCGTCACCGGTGACGATCGGTGCGGGCTGGTGGTCACCGAGGAAGACGACCACGAGGTTGTCGTCGCCGTACGTCTTCAGGTAGGAGATCAGCGCACTCAGCGAGTACTGGATGGAGTGCAGGTACGCGGCGCGGATGCCGCTGCGGTCGCGCCAGGCGACGTCGGGCTGGGTGCCCTGCGCGGGCATACCGGTGTAGACCGTGCCGTCGCCGACGCTGTTCCAGTCGACCATGCGCGGCAGGGGCACCCACGGCGCGTGGCTGGAGAGCAGGGCGATGTCGGCCATCACCGGCGCATGGGGTGTTTTCGCCCGCTCGTCGGCCTGGAACGCAGACAGGCTGTACTGATCGGGCAGCGAGGAGAAGCTGAAGGTCGGGCCCTTGTACGCGGTGTTCAGCGACGTGTAGAGCTGGTCGAAGCCGTAGTAGCCGCCCTCCGGCCAGGCCCGGTTGACGGCCGGCTGGACGCCGACCGTCCGCCAGTGCGCGCGGTGGAAGGCCGCGTTGAGCGACATCCGGTCGCTCGTCACGAGGTTGCGGTAGCGCTGCTGGTTGTCGATCCACAGCCCGGACAGCAGGGTGGACTGGGCCAGCCAGCTGGCACCGCCGAACGTGGGTGAGGTGAGGTAGGCACTGCGGGACCTGAATCCGGCCGCGTCCAGTTGCTGAGTGCCGGCGTTCAGTACCGCGTTCACCTGCGGATCCTGCAGCGCGACCACACCGTAGCTTTCGACGAACGTGATCATGACGTCTTTGCCGCGCAGGGCGGTCAGCAGCTGCTCGCTCGGGGTGGCGGCGAACGCGTCGCGAGCGGCCTCCGCGCGGAACGCCTGCTCGTCGAGCAGACCCCGATGGACCGCGCCGACCCGGTCGCCGACGAGCGCGGCCGCGCTCTTGGACGCGACCGGTACGCCGGCGACGATCTGCACGCCGGAAATGGCGCAGACGACCCAGCCGACGGCGAGTACGGCGACGACGCGGATCGTGTTGGTACGGTGCCGGACCACGATGCGGGTCAGGCGCCGGACCGACAGCGTCATGAAGGCGAGCACGGCCACCACGAGCAGCACGGCGGCGACCACGGCGCCGATCGCGACGACCCGACCGACCGACTTGCCGAGGAAGTCCACGGCGTTGCCGAACAGGATCCAGTCGAGTACCAGGTCGAACGGCCGGTCGAGCACGTCGTAGAAGCCCATGTCGACGACCTTCACCAGGGTCAGCAGGCCCAGCGCCGCCCCGGCCAGTACCGCCGCCACCCGCCTCGCCCGCGGCGGCAGGACGAGGAGGACGGCGACCCCGACGAGCCCCTCCATCGGGATGCGCACGAACGCCCCGGGAGTGAGCAGCGCGAGCTGGTTCGGACCGACCAGAGCGCAGAATACGAGCACAACGGCCAAGCCGGTGATCACCTGTGCCGCGGCCCGGCGCCATACCGACCGGGTGCCGGCGCGGTCACCTGAGGTTCCCGGACCCGCAGCGGCCTCATCGGAGGCGTCGCCGCCCGCGGCGCCGTCAGCTACCGGGTCGCCACCCGCGGCGGTTGCGCTCGCATCGTCGTCGGGCATGCAGCCGCTACCCGCGCCGGTGTCGGCTGGGCCGGTATCGCCGGGCATGTCGTCGGCCGGGCCGGTGTCGCGGGGTGCGTTGTCGACCGGGCCGCGCCACGGTTGGCCGGATGCCGCCAGGTTGCCCGACGCCGTCTGCCGCCGCGTCGACGCGTGACGGATGCGTGTGAAGATCGACAACCAAAGATCCTTTCGTGCGACGCCGGCGGGAGTTGGTCGACGCCGCACATCCCGGCCCGGCTGAGCGACGTAGCGGCGGCGTGTCCTGGCCGACCGACCGCGACCGGTGCCGGTGCGACGAACCGGGTTCAGTACGTCAACGGTGGCACTCTACCGGACACGGCTCCTACCGGGTCCGGCTCACCTGCCGGCGCCTCGGTACGCAGGACCGTCCGCGCCGGGTGCGGGCGGCCGGCGTCGACCCGTAACCGGCGACGCCGCGTAGATCGACGGATTCAGCTTTCGTACCGGTCATGCGGGGCGGGTACCGCCCTGGCCTGGCTGACCTCGATGAACGGAATGG
>JAVHWE010000321.1:0-2649 GCA_032160285.1 Micromonosporaceae bacterium
GCACCGGCAGACCGGCACGGTCGGCGAGACGCGCGGCGGTGACGCTGACCAGCATGATCACCGCAGCCGCGAGGAGAAGCAGGTAGACCTCGTGCAGGCTCATCGCCCGCAATCCTCCCAGGCGGCCCGCCCGCAATCCTCCCAGGCGGCCGGCCCGCTACCCGGTTGCGCGGGGTGTTACCGAGCGGATGTCAGAGGGTGACCGACACCAGCTTCACGTTGTCGAAGGTGACGATCTCGACGGCGACCACATCCGGCGCGGTGACGAGGGCCGCGCCGTCCAGCGTGGTGCCGTCGCGTTCGCCCTTCGGCGATACCAGCCAGCTGCCGGCGACGAGCGGGGCGCCGGCGCGCGGCACCACGACCAACTGGCAGCGGGTACCGGCCTTGACCCCGGCCACCCGTACGTGCACCCGCGCCCAGCCCGCCGCGGGAATCACCGTGGCGGTGATCGTCGAGCCGTTGGCCGGGTTCGTCGCGGTGGCACCCCGGGTACCGGGTACGGCCGAAGCGGACGCCGTCGGGTTGGGTGGTAGGGACACCGCCTGGGTCGAGCGGTCTGCGGCGCGGTCGCGCCCGGTCAGCACACCGGCCCCGGCCGAGACCGCGACGAGCGCGACGATACCGGCGGCGATCAGGCCGTACCGTCGTCGGTCGGTACGGACCTGGTTGCGACGGACCGCGACCAGCGTCCGTTGCAGCAGCAGGTCGCCGCCGGCGGGACCGTCCAGGAACGCCTCGGGCGGCACCTCACCGAGCAGAGCGCGCATGTCGCGCAGCTCGGCCAACTCCCGCCGGCAGTCCGGGCAGCCGGCGAGGTGCGCGTCGACGGCGCCGGCCTCGTCGGAGCCCAACACGCCCAGGGCGGACGCGCCGAGGAGTTCACGATCATGGGCCTGCTCGGTCACCCGGCCACCCCCATCCCGCCGCTGGCGAGATCGCCGGGGCCGGCGCCGGGGGAGGCGGCGGGGCGGGCGGCCGGGTGTGCGGCGGATCCGGTGCCGGTGCGGACCGGATCACCGCCGGTCGCGCCGCCGCCCGTCCCGGAACCGGATTCGCCGTCAATCGCGGTGCGCATGGCGCGCAAAGCGTAATAGGACCGCGATTTGACGGTACCGGACGGAACGCCGAGCAGCAGGGCGGCTTCGGACACGGTCCGGCCGCGGTAGTACAACTCCACCAGGACCTCGCGGTGCTCGATGGAGAGCCGGTCCAGCGCGGCGAGTACGACCATCGAGTTGACCACCGTCTCGGCGTGGTCGCCGGCCACCGGCCCGGTCGACGGCGACTCGGCCACCTCGGTCGGGCGCGCCGACCTCGCCCGTACCCGGTCGGTGACGATGTTGCGCGCCACGGTGAGCAGCCAACCCCGTACCGAGCCGCGCTGGTTGACCATCGCCGCGGAGTGCTTCCAGGCCCGCAGCAGCGTCTCCTGTACCACGTCCTCGGCGATGGCCCGGTCACCGGTCAGCCGCGTCGCGTACGCCAGCAGGCTGCGACCGTGCTCTTCGTAGAGGGACCGGACCAACGCCTCGTCGCGTGCCTGCGCGCGGCCACGAGGCCGCCGGCTGGCCATGCCCACCTGCGCCCTCCCCGGTTCGTCCGGTGCCGTCCCGGCTATTACACCAGCCGGACCACCCGTTGCGGGCAGTCGCCAATTGGACAGCAGGTCGCGCAGGCCGAAGGCTTCCCGCCGGGAAGCGTTGACGGTAATGGCGGGTCTCCCGGCGGGCACGGCGATGGTGGGTCTCCCGGCGGGCACGGCGGCGGGCGCGGCGGCCCGGGTAGCGGCGTTCACGGTGGCATCGACCTTCCACGCTTCGACAGCGGGCCGGGCGGGCGCACCCGCTGCGGTGCGGTCAGTACCGTCGGGGGTCAGTACCCGGTGCCGGTTCCGGTGTCGCCGCCGGAGGCGCCGGTGCTGGCCGCCTTGTCACCGGTCGGCGTGACGGCGAACCAGGTTCCGCCCACACCCTGACCGTTGGCCTGACCCGGGGCACCATCCTTGGCGTACCGGTACAGCGGCATGCCCTTGAGGGTGATCTGGACGCTGCCGTCCTTGCGGGCCATCGTCCCGATGAATCTCTTGTCGATGCCGCTGAGCTGCGCGCGGGTCGCGGTCGTTGTCAGCGGCGGCCACAGCGCGGCGCAGGATGCCTCGCAGTTCGACACGGACGGATTGGCGGTGTCCTTTTCAAAGCGGTACAGCGTCATGCCGGAACCGTCGGTGACCACCAGGCCGAGCTTGTCGACCTGTTTGGCGGCCAACCGCAGTTCGGAGCCGGGCGGGCCGCCCGTGTTCTGCGCCGACGGCGAGGACAGCGAGCCGAGCCTGGAGCAGGCGGACACGAGAACGAGGGTGAGGGCCGCGGTCGCGAGCAGCGCGGTCGCGCGAGCCCGGGTATGGGTGGGAATCATCGTGAACCTCCGGCTGTGCGTCGACCGTCGCCCGACGGGTTGACGCCGGGATTCACGTTCGACCTACACCCCAGACACGAAGTTCTCCGATGATCGGTTCACCACGGCCGTCGAGGCACCCGGGGTCAGCGCCGTGCGGCGGCGACCACGTTGCGCAACAACAGGGCGGTGGTGACCGGACCGACCCCCCCGGGAACCGGTGTGATCGCACCCGCCACCGGCTCCACCGCG
>JAVHWE010000350.1:0-4561 GCA_032160285.1 Micromonosporaceae bacterium
AGTTTCTGCTGGCAACTCGGCCGATGTCGTCGGCCCGACGCCCCACCTCCAGACGGATGTGGCCCACGGCACCCGCCGTGGCGGCCCTGCTGGCCTGCCCGACCTGCCGCTGCGGGCTGTCCTGGACGGCGGATGCCGCGCGTTGCCAGACTTGCCGCGGCGCGTACCCGCGGGTCGGGCCGTACTGGGATTTCGTCCTCGCGGACACCGGCGGCCGAACCATCAACTGCGGCTCCGATCCCGATCACCGGGCGCTCGGTGTGGAACGGTCGCGGGGAGGGCTGTCACGCGCGGACAAGCGTCGCGTCGGACCCGCCGATACGGTGCAGGACGTAACCACTGCCGCGTAGACCGGGTTGCGCCCCGCGACCCGGGATCGTGTCGACACATCGAGATCAATTTCGATGGTTGGTACAGTCTCGTGGTCGTCGGGGGAGCTGGGCGTGGCTGACGAAGTGCGGGTGGACCCGGCGGTACTGCGCACCGGGGCGCGGGTGTGCGGGGAGTTGCACGCCGCGCTGACCCGCGATGAGGCCGGCATCGAGGGCGCGACCACGGATGCCGCGCGCGGGCTGGAGGGCTGGTACACCAAGCGGGCGCTGGAGGATCTGTTGTGGTGGTTACGCGATGATTCAGGTCGCGGCCGACCGGCTCACCCTCGACGCCGACGGCGACGTGGCGGTGGTGGCCTCGTTGGGCTACGACCCGCCCCAGATGAATGACACCGTCATCACCGCCGCCGGCTCGCACCGCGCGGAAGCCGGCGCCGTCCCGCTGGACCGCTTCGCCGACGGTCTACGCGCATCGCACGAGGGCGGCCCCCGGCCACCTCACCGCCCTTGGCCACAGCTACGGCTCGGTGGTCGTGGGCAACGCCGCCAGCGACGGCCATCACCTGGCTGTCGACGACATCGTCACCGCCGGCAGTCCGGGCATGGACGTCCACCGTGCCGGCGACCTCAACGTCGGCGCCCGCCACGTCTGGGCCGGCGCCGCCACCGACGACCCGATCGCCAGCCCGGCCACCGCCATCCCGTACGTCGGCACCGGCGTCGCCGGCGGTACCCAGCTCGCTCACGGGGTCGGACCGCAACACCCCGACTTCGGTGCAACGTCTACCACGTCGACACCCGAGGCCACAGCGGATACTGGGACGACAACTCCCAGAGCCTCAAGAACCAGGCCCGCGTCGTCGTCGGCTTCTACGACCAGGTCGGGCTCGACTACGGGGAGGTCCCCCGGTGAACGTCAGACCGGTCCGGCTGCTGACGGCGGCTGCCGCCCTCACCCTCGTGCTGTCCTCGACCGCCTGCGGCAGCAGCCACGCTAAGGAGAAACGGTTGCCCATCAAGCGGGAGGCCGATGTCGTGGCCATGCTCAGGTCCTACGGCGACGCCACCGCCGGCATCATCCCGGTACCGGGGTGGGTGGAAATGAGGTGGCACCGCCCGGTGCTGCCGGCCGGGCGGTGCCAGCTCCTCATGTACTGAACGGGTTGCTCAGCTGAACGTCCAGGTCTGCTTCGGCTGGTGTCGCAGGTCCAGAGGGCGCCGCCGTGAACGGGCGCCGTCTGGTCGAGAGAGCGCTCTCATGCATTGAATACCATCCATAGCTGCAGGTAAATAGAGGTGCGGAAATTCGTGGGCCGGCCGAAGCGGTATGCGTCGTCTCCCTCAAACCAGGCGCTTTGCCCGACGCTGCGGCGGACCGGATCTGAGCGGGCCCACCACGGGATCCGTGCCGTAAGCGAGCCGGCGGTGCCCGGATTTGTAGACTGGATCGGCCATGACGACCGACCGCGCCGCCCGCGTTGACGATGCGCCGCCCGCCAGCGACGACGGGGGCGATGGCGCGGGCGGGCCAGCCACCGGGAGCCGATGGGACGGCCGTCTCGTAGACCGACTCGCGGCTGCCGGTTACCTGTTGGGTTCGTTCTTCGTCACGGTCCAACTGTGGTTGCGTCCCGGTGCGATGCTCCGGGAGAACCGGCAGGACAACATCCAGTTCGAATGGTTCCTGGCGAACAGTGTGCGCACGCTGCGGCACCTGTCGGATCCGTTCTTCACGGATCTGATGAACGCGCCGTTCGGCGTCAACCTGATGGCCAACACCGCGGTATGGGCGCTGGCGCTGCCGCTCGCGCCGGTCACCGCGCTGTTCGGCGCGCCGGTGTCCTACCGGATCCTGCTGACCGGTGCGTTCCTCGGTACCGCCGTGGCATGGTACTTCGTGCTGTCACGGCACGTTGTCCGGTCCCGGGTGGCCGCGTTCGTCGGCGGCGGATTCTGTGCGTTCGCACCGGGCATGCTCGGCCAGGGCACCGGTCACCCGAACGTGGTCGCGCAGTTCGTCCTGCCGTTTATCGTGCTGATGGTGCTGCGGATGCGGGATCCAGGGCACCCCGTGCGCAACGGGCTGCTGCTCGCCGTGCTTGTCACGTACCAGATCTTCCTCAACGAGGAGGTCCTGCTCCTCACGGCCCTCGCGCTCGGGGTGTTCGTCCTGGCGTACTGGGTGCAGCGACCCGTCGTGGTGAACCGGGGCATCCGCGACGGCCTGGTGAGCTTCGCGGTAACGACGGGCACCGTCGGCGTTGTCACGGCTTACCCGCTGTACCGGCAGTTCTTCGGCCGGCAGAGCTACCACGGGCTGCCCGACTGGGTTCTCGACTACAGCACCGACCTACGGTCCTATGTGTCGTACGCTCAGCAGTCGCTCGCCGGGTCGAAGGCCGGTGCCGAGAACCTTGCCCAGGGCGTGTCCGAACAGAACACGTTTTACGGCTGGGGTCTGGTTGCCCTGGTGATCATCGCGGTGATCTGGCTGTGGCGTCGGCCGGCGGTCCGGGCGCTCACGGTGACCGGCGGCCTGTTCCTGCTGCTCTCGCTCGGACGGTTCGTCGTGATAGGCCATCACCAGACTCGTGTACCCGGGCCGTGGTGGCTGCTGGCCCGGTTACCGCTGCTGGACACGGTGGTGCCTACCCGGTTGTCGTTGGTCGTCATTCCCATCGTCGGAGTGTTGCTGGCGTTCGTCGTCGAGCGGATCATGCTCGACGGTGTCGACGGCGGCCGGTTCTGGACCCGGATGCGGATCGTCGGGTTCGGAGCTCTGGTCATCGCGTTACTGCCGATCGTGCCGACACCGCTGACCGTGTCCGCCCGTCACCGTGCCCCGACGTTCTTCTCCACCGGGGCGTGGCGCGACGAGGTGCCGGTCGGCGCCACGATCGGCCTGATGCCGTTCGGTTGGCAGGGTGATCTCAACATGATGCAGTGGCAGACCGAGCAGGGCCTCAACTTCAAGATCTTGAACGGGTACTTTCTCGGCCCGGACCCGGACCGCGACGACCGGCGGGGCACTTTTGACGGCGGCACGTACCTGGTACAGACGGTGTTGAGTCAGTACCAGAGCGCCCGGCTGGTGCTGACCGCCGACGAGCGGGCCTACTGCCTGTCGCAACTGCGCGACTGGGGTACGGCCATGCTGGTCCTGCCCGACGACGCGCCCAACGCTGACGTTGTGCGCGACGGCGCCGAACAGATCCTCGGGCCGGGGCGCCACGTCGAGGACAGCTGGATCTGGCTGATTCCGGCCCGCTAGCAGGGCGACCTAACGGGCGGTCTGGATGACGCAGCCGGTGCAGATTTTGGTCTTAGGCAGGCCGAAGGCCAGGCAGCAGGTACGGCGGTTGACCGTCAGCCGTCCGGTCGGGTGGGCGGTCAGATCGACCAGCTCACCCAGGCCGAGGCTGGACAGCAAGGTGGTGGTCACATCCAGGGTGGAGCCCGGCAGCACGTCGGCCGCGCGGGACACGCCGTGCGCGACGCCGGCCGCGAGCGAGCCCCAGAGCGTGCGGCGGCCCAGGCGCAGGCGATTATGCATGCGCTCCACCAGCGGCGCGAGGTGGGCGTCGAGGAGGGTGGCGCGCAGCTCGCCGAGCAGCGCGGCTTCGTCGTCGACCACGGTGACACCGGGCAGGTCGAGGGCGGCCAGCGGGTCACCGGGGAGGACGGCGAGTCGGGGTGCGAGCAGGCCTGCGCAGAGGAACGGCTGGTGATCGACGTAGCGGACCAGCACCTGTGACGGTACGAGGAGCGGCACCCGGCGGGCGGTGGCATAGCCGAGGACGGCGGGCAGCGACACCCAGTAGGCGTAGCACTTCCAGGCCAGCGCGCCGGCGACGTGCGGGGGCGCGTCCCATCGGCGGACCGCGGCGTCCAGCAGGTCGTCGAACCCGTCCCCGGACACGATCCGTTCGGCCGGGACCCAACCCGCACGCTCGGTCAGGTACAGGCCGTCAACCAGGCCGTGCACCGGGTACTGACCGGTCATCGCGGACAGCGCGCCCAGGACCGGAGCCAATGGCCCGATGGCGGCCGCGCTCACCGCAGCGGTCATGCCGGGCCGCCGCCCGGCTCGCCGAGGTGCTCGCCGTCGTCCGCCATGGTGGTCCGTACCCCCTTGTACGCAGTCGCCGTCACCATACCGCAGTTTAGGAGAGCCTAACCAACATCTGTCATGGTGTGACAGCGCGTTGACGGAAAGCTAGATCGCGATC